>NZ_JAFLQW010000396.1 GCF_017313335.1 Phormidium pseudopriestleyi FRX01
AACCCCCAATAAAGTACCATCGATCCGCCAAATTTTGACAGTTTTATCACGAGAACCCGAGGCAATTAATTGACCATCGGGGGAGAAACTGACAGAATAAGCGCGATCGCTGTGACTACTTTCCACCGGACAATCGGAATGTTTGGACGGGTCTCCCGTCAAATTCGGATCCACTAAAGTTTTGAGGAGAGTGCCATTGGATGCATTCCAAATTTTGACCGTACAATCTTGAGAGACCGAGGCGATCGCCCGACCATCAGGAGAAAAACTCACTCCAAACACGCGATCGCCATGTCCATCAGGAGCCTGTAACGTCATCACCGCTTCCGTAGTGCGACCCGGGTCCAGACTCCAAATTTTCACCGTTTTGTCCCAACTGGCCGATGCCAACTGTTTTCCCGTGGGAGACAAACTGATACTCGACACCCTCCCCTTGTGACCCACCTCCCCAGCTAACACCTTCAAAAAAGTATCTTTTAGAGTCCAAAGACGAATCGTTTTATCCCAACTTGCCGATGCCAAAGTCATGCCATCGGGACTAAAATTGACACTGGTTACTCGGCCACTATGACCCTTGAGCGTTTTAATCGGCGTCCCATCTAACTTCCAAATTTTAATCGCATTATCATCCCCAGCCGATGCAAACCAGCGGCCATCGGGACTAAAACTCAAGCTAAAAACAATATCATCATGAGCCGTCCAGCTTTGGGTAGAGTCCTCCTCCAGATTCGTCACCGAAATGGTATGATCCACACCGGCTGAAACCAGATGACGACCATCGGGACTAAACGCCAATGCCGTCACCCAATCCGTATGAACCCTTAAAGTCTTGCGGACTGTGCCATCAAGGGTCCAAAGTTTAACAGTTTTGTCATCAGAAGCCGAGGCCAGAGTTTGACCATCGGGACTGAACGTCACCCAATTCACCGAATCCGTATGACCTTTAAACGTTCTGACCAAACTGCCATCGGATACCCGCCATAGCTTAACCGTTTGATCATGACTTGCCGTGGCTAAAAATTGACTATCCGGGGAAAAACTGGCGCTATAAATGCTATTGGTATGGCCGTTGAGGGTTTTATAGAGACTGCCATCTCGCTTCCAGAGTTTAACCGTCCGGTCCCTAGAGGTTGAGGCAATATAATGACCATCGGGAGAGAAGGCCACGCTGGTGACCTCATCGGCATGACTGACCCCAGTCATATCCAGACTATAATCCACCAATTTTTTATGGAGACTGCCGTTGCGATTCCAGAGCAATACCTGAGTGTCATTGCTTCCGGAGGCCAACAACTGACCATCGGGAGAGAAGGCGACACTCCAGACTTCTGCACCATGTTCTTCGAGACGGTTCCGTTCTCGCACCCCATAAACGGCTTGTTGTAAGGCGGTTGCCACCCGCAGTTTAGTTTCTGAATCCGGGTTTTTAGCGCTTGAGAGTTTTCGCCATGCTCTTAAACTTTCGACCAAGGCATCAAATTCGCGATCGGAGACATAGAGGGCTTCACTGGAGGCACTAATGGCGGTAATTTGAGCATTTTCCACCCCAATTGAGGCTTGTTCTTTTTGAGCGAGGGCGAACACACTGGCAAACGCTAGTAAACCGGCTAAAAAGCCCAAAAAACCCCGCTGACGTTTGAGCTTTTTATTGCTTTTTTCGAGTTGCGCTTGGGTCATTTTTTTGGCTTCTTCGGCCTTGACTAACCGGGCCTCGGGACCAAAATCACTTTCGTATTTTTGGCGGACGGGGTGAACGAGATAGTCATGGACGAGTTGATAACGATCGCCGGATTCTTCCCGGTGAATAAAGACTAAACCTGCTCCTTCGAGAATTTTTAAAATTAAGTCCAGTTGTGCTGGGGTGAACTCTCTGGATGCGGCTAATTCTTCTTGGGTGCGCAGGGGTCGGGTGTTGTTTTGATTGGTGAGACGGTACAGGACTTCCCAAGCTGGTTTTTCATTATCCGGTCCACAGTCGCGAATGACTTGGACGAGCGATCGCGCAATCAGGATTTCTTTGGGGCGATCGCCGAGCTTTTGGTACTGTTCTAGGGTGGTAATTTTTTCTTCGTCATCTTGCAGTTGAGCGCCGACGAGTTGTAATTCAATCGGGCGCACCTGACCTGTTTCATTGGCTAAATCCCGAACTAATGCCTCAATCAGTTCAGTTTCCAAATAAAATTGGGACCGTTCCGTTAAGCGCTGAATTACCTCTACGGCCTGGGCTGCGGAAAAATCACTGAGTTGATAGCGAATTTCTTTACTGAGAATATCGTTATTAATCGCATCAAGATAGCATAGCCGTTCGCAGTCTAATAAATAATGTAAGAAATCCGTTCTGAGGGAAAGGATAACTTTGACAAAGGGAATATCGAGGCAGATTTGTAAAAATCGATAGAATTCTTTCCGACTTTCCTGAGTTTTATGAACAAAGAAAAACTCTTCAAATTGGTCAAAAATAATCACCGTCAGGAGATTGCGATTGACGTTGGATCGCAGCATGGATAAGGCCGCTTCTCCCGGGGAACGGTCAGCCGAATGCTCTGGGGTGAGGCTTTCACCCTTCTCTAAATCTCCATTGAGTTCGCCCCACTCGGGATTGGGTTCTGGGGGAATTCCCAGGGTTTCGCTGATAGTTTCATTCAGGCGTTTGGAGAGGGTGGCAATCCAATCGGTATAGGACCGTAGGACCACAGGCACAGCAAGGCGATCGCCGATCGCCCGCCCTGCTAATGCTGGAACAAATCCAGCATTCACCAAGGAGGATTTACCAACCCCAGAGTCGCCATACAAAATCGTGAGTTTTTTATCGGCGCGAGTCATGCGTTCTAGCAAACATTCAATATGTTGCTGACGTCCTGCTGCCGCAATTTCTTGGGGTAGTCCTAAAAATTCGGAATATTTTGGGGCCAGTCCACTTAAAGCAGTCTGGTTTAAGGGTTGGGAATGCGCCTTCGTTTGGGGTTGCAGCAATCCGGCCCCCACAAAAGCCCGGAACCCATAAAGGGTTTCAATAGAGCGTTGTTCTTGTTTGAGGCGAAAGGCTTCGACATACTCCCGATGCTCGAAATAGAGCGATCGCAGCAGCTTTAAAATGGAAATATAAAGTTGGGGATCTCGTTCCGGTTTAGTGACTTGTTGAGCAAAATTGAGAATTTCGATCGCCGATTGGGACTGTTGATACCAGGATGGGGCCGAATCGTTTAACTTGCCGGGGGCCGGGGTTGCTTCCAAAGGACTCAACTCAGGGACCGTGGCCCGGGCTAATAAGTACAAGTACAATCCCTGTTCTTGGCGCTCGGGGACAGGGGCCAAGGCTAAAGCGGCGATCGCCTTTTGCGCGTAATCCTTCGACTGTTCCCACTCGAACCGCGCCAGGGCGACTTCCGCCATAAATCCATAATCCCGGGCCAATTGCACCGGATGTTTTTCATGGAGATCCACTGTTTTTTCCACTTGAACCTGCAAGCGATCCCAGCGCTGTAGCCTTGCTAGGACCTCTCCTAAGAGGGGGCTGAGTTGCGCGACACAATCTAATCGCCCCCCCGACTCAAACAGGGTCAAGGCGCGATCGAGATAGGATTCAGCTTCGATCAGGTGTTGCTGACTTTGAGCTTGGTAGAGTTCGGCTTTGCGGCAATACAACAATCCCAAGTGAAACCACAACAGACCCAGGCGTTCGAGGTCTGGGGAGGAAACCGCAAGGGGCGTAATTTCTGGAGCCTGCTGTTTGGGGTCCGTGAGGGGTGAACCCCTACCAATATGCTGCCATAACGTCAAACTTTCGTGATAATGAGCTTCAGCCAGACCCAGGCGATCGCGGCAAAACTCATCTCGACCCAATACAAACTGGACACTGGCACAGAGTTCCGCATCCAAAGTCACCCCGCGACCCGGCAAATCCTTAACCGCAGACTCCAGTTCCTTGCGCCGGTTCGACTCCAGAGGACTCGGGATGCACCATTCATACCCGGGAGCATTCATTCCCCGTTCTAATAGTTGCGGAATCAGACTCCCCGCCTCTTGGTGCAGCAAGTCCAGCAAGCTAGGAGTTTCCATCTCAAATTTAATCGAGGTGGCCGCCCAACTTTTCAAATCCGGTGCAAACCGAATCAAAGAAGCGAGCACCTCCTCCGTCACCCACCAAATTAGGGGAAAAGGAAAACTGTTGCGAAACTCATCCCGCACCTGATTTGCCGATACCAGCAACTGTTCCAAACCATTGGTGCAATCCAACCCAAAAATCATCACTGCGAGGGGTTGCTTCTGATCCAGAGCGTCCACCAAGGTGCTGTAAAGGGTGCTGACCGTTTTGGGGAGCACCATAGAATGTACGGAACGTCCTTCCTCTGAAATT
>NZ_JAFLQW010000297.1 GCF_017313335.1 Phormidium pseudopriestleyi FRX01
GTTGGGGTGACGGGTTGGTAGAAGGTGAAGCTGCCTCCGAGGCGATCGACCCAAGCGCGGTGGTCATGGATGAGATTGACTTCGCGATCGCCTTCGAGAAATTGGGATTCAGGCGATCGGGTGTTAAATAAGCGGAGTTGATATCCCGGATCGAAGGGTCCAGACTGTTGCCAAGGGTCGGTATAGCGGAAAATGGCCCCAATGGTGCGCTCACCCCCTTCCAGACGCAGATCTAGGGTTTGGTCATTTTCCCCCAGGTTGGTCAAGATTAAGTCCAGGGTGCCATGAATCCCTTTAATCGAGCTATAGCCAGGTAAGGGAACGATCGCAAAATCCGGTTCTTCATCCAGTTCTTCTTGAATCGTTTCCAGTTCTGGGCGCTGAGGTTGAGTCGGGGGATTTTGTCTCTGTTGGGAAATTCCCCGTTCTAAACCTTCGCCTTTTAAACCCTCTGCCGAATAGGATAGGGGGATGTTCAGGGAGGGGGTTGCAGGCAGCAACCAATCCGCTGCCGGGGTATACAGAGATTGAAGATTGAAAGGGGTTATTTCTGTCCCTTGTCCCCAAGCGGGGAGGCGAGTGATGAAAAGGGCAGAAGTCGCTCCTAGCAACAAGGCTAGGGCTTCTAGGGATTTATACAAGATGATGTTCGCGGTCATGCCGTTGACTCCCACAGACTCCATGATGGTGTTAGGCCGCTCTTTCTGGCGATCGAGCAACCAGACTGGATAAGACAATGATTGGGGTCGGTGGCAGAAATACCGGGCGGGTTTGGACCCCAACCGATCCCCAAATCTCCTCTATCTTAGGCATTTGTGGGACCGGCGATCGCATTGGGGGGATTGCTTAGGTTTTTTATTGATGGGGGAATCGTGACAGAAGGGCGATCGCCCCTGTGCACTCAAACCGTTCACAAATGATGGTGTCCGTCTGGAAGAATGGTATTATGCAGATTAGCACCATTGAGGTTGCTGTTCCACAGGTTAGCGCCAATCAAATTGGCCTCAGTTAAATTAGCGCCCCCAAAATCCGAGGCAATGAGGTTAGCACTGCTCAGGTCCGATTCTTGGAGATTTGCGCCGACAAAGCTCGTGCTAACGAAATCCGCACCGGAACAATCAGTCTGCTGCATATTGGCATTCATTAAGTCCGCCTTATTCAAACTGGCTTTCCACAAGCTGGCCCCTTGCAAATCCGCACGGTTTAAATCCGCTTGCCCGAGTTGAGCCAGCATCAGATTCGCACGAATCAGTAAGGCATCACTGAGATTGGCTTTTTTCAGGAGGGTTGCAGTCAATTTAGCATCGGTTAAATTGGCTCCACTTAAGTTGGCCCCGTTGAGATTAGCGCGACCTAAATTAGCATCGGTTAGGTTAGCCCCAGCTAGGTTTATTTCGGGCAAATGAGCGCGATAGAGGTAACAACGGCGCAGATCTACGCCTGGGAAATTTCGTTCTCCTTCTCTGTAGCGATTGAGAAGTTCATCAGTATCCATCAGATTTATTAAAGAGTGATAGGTCAGAAAAAATGATAAGATGGCAGCCCTGATTTCCGTTAATTTTGCCCTAAGTTGCGAGGGTTAGATCCGACCCTTTTCCCTGGATTTAGTCACGGGATCAAACCTTGAGTGGACTCGTGGCGAGAATAAAGCCGTCCACAACCCGCCTTTCGCTTTCGTGCTGAGGATCGATGCTTTTGCTCACAGCACCCGGACATTGCCTTAAGGATCAACAAGTGTGGACGGCCAACACCCAAAGTAAATATACGGCGATCGCCGTTTTAATTAACGATAACGTCTCTTGCGTCGCGCAGCACTGGCCTTGCGTTTACGCTTGGACTGCGGGGTTTCAAAATGGCGACGGCACTTAACATCAGCGAGGATCCCTGATTGCGAGACTTGCCGTTTAAAGCGACGTAAGGCGGATTCAATGCCTTCGATTTCTCCTACTAAAACTTGGGTCATTCTTACTCCTTTTACTAGAGGTCCATTGGCTGTGAAGATGGCCTCAAGTCAGAACTTGACAGTTCTTATTTTACTTGAGGCCAGCAAAAATTGCGGCCTATCTGTATTATGCCCTAACAGGGTTGACGATAGCCCGCACGCCAGGGTGAGTTTCTAATATCAAATTGTGAAGATGAGGAGATGTCCTAGCGAAATGATGCTAGATGATTTTTAGCTAGACAGACGGGAATCCCCACACTAACCGAAGCGGTATAGTGTGGGATGAAAGGCGCGGTGAGATGAGGATTCCACACGCTTACAACCTCCCACGCCGTAGGCGTTGAGCCGTGAGCGTGTGGATGACGAGACGAACGACTCTTTATTGTTTTGAAAAGAATCCCCCACTAAAGCAAATATAATGAGGGAATTCTTTTTTGAACTAAATAAAGTTCAACTCCTTACGGAGTGGTGTTCTTTGCCAATGTTGTTCCAGGTTTGATGCTAATGGCACTTTCCGGCTGCCAGTAGGAATGTTTAATGATTAACCGCAGTGTTTGGGACTAGAACACGGCTGCCAAACCTGCATCCCAAAGTGCCTATATATTCTGGAGTAACGTAGTAATCCTGGCTTAACGAATTACTGAGGCTAATGACACGCTCCTTAATTTCTTAAGAAGCCCGCACTGTAACGGTATTCCGTTCAGTGCGTGTTGTGGTCACACACCTCTATCATGCTATTGATTAGGTTGGGGAGAATTATCTGTAACCGCCACCGCCTCCGCCGCCGTAACCACCACCACGTCCACCACGGTTACCGCCGCCGCCGCCGCCGCCGCCGCCGCCGCGTTTGTTATCATCGCGGGGTTTTGCTTTGTTGACTTTCAGATCTCGACCCATCCACTCAGCGCCATCAAGCGCTTCAATGGCAGCGGTTTCTTCTGCATCGGTGTCCATTTCAACAAAACCAAAGCCACGTGGACGACCCGTTTCGCGGTCTGTGGGAAGGTTAACTCGTTTCACCGTACCATATTCAGCAAAAACGCTGTTTAGGTCTTGTTCGGTGACATCGTAGGATAGATTGCCTACATAAATCGACATGGAAAGCCTCCAAAAGTTTAAGGGGATTCAGTTTCATCAGAAGTACCTGCCGACGAAGCCGATTCGGATTGATCCGGAGGCAATTCTGGAGCAAATAGCAAAACTCATTACTGAATCAAATTTTTCTTCACTACTTTAACATACTGCCCCAAGGTCGGTGAGTGTTTTTGTCTGAGGAAATTATTGAAGAGATTGGGGGGATGGGGGGGTTGGGGGAGATGGGAGGGTTGGAACCGGGTTTTTAGCTCTAATTTGTGACGAATTAGCAGGGATTTTGTCAAGAGACCCGGTGATCTGGCCTCTTTTCTGCCGAGATTCTAAACAGTCGCGGAGGCGATCGGCGAGATGTGGCACCTGGGGCTTCGTGAGCAGGGTGAGGTGGTTCCCGGGAATCTGAGTCAGTTTTATAGGTTCTTCGGTGAGTTGGCCCCATCTCAAGGTTGGATCCTGACCAGGGGCGATCGCCCCTTGATGTTGGTCTAAATCCAGAATGGAGACTCGGGGGGAAGTCCCTTACAAGAGTAGGTTTTTTTACGAACGGTCCCCGGACCTTGGCAAGGTCCGGGGACCGTCGCTGAAGTTAATAGTAAGGCGAATCACCATAAACGTAAAAAACCTACTCTTGTAAGGGGGGATGAGGGCAGACTGTCCAAACATCGGATGCACCCGAAAAAAGACCTTGAGCGCCGCCATCAGGGGTTGAGAAAGCTCTAAAACTTGACTACCTCCTTGATAGCTGGGAGTCCCTGGTTTGGGGTAGTCCCCGGGTAAATTCAGGGGAACAATTCCCCGTAACTGCTGCCGCCAATACCCTAACTGCTGCTCTAAAACCTCCCCTTGAAACCACTCCCGCTGCCATTCGGAAAAATCTGCATATTGTAGGGGTAATTCCGGCAACAAAACCGGACAATTTTCAACTAAAGCCCTGTAAATAGTTCCCAACTCCTGAACCAACACCCCCATCGACCAATCATCAGAAATAATATGGTGCATATTCAGCAGTAAAATAGAGTGAGCATCCTCCAACTGCAACAGAGTCACCCGCAGTAAAGGACCTGTGGCTAAATTAAACGGAAACTCCGACTCAACCGCCGCTAATCGAGTCGCTTCGGCTTCCCGTTCCCCGGGAGTAAACTGCCGCCAATCCAGCCTATTCATGGGGATATCGACCGACGGTGCAATTACCTGGACGGGTTCCCCCTCCACTGCCGCAAACCTCGTCCGTAATGCTTCATGACGGTTGCCAATGGCGGTAAAGGTAGCAGTTAAAGCAGCTAAATTCACCTCTCCGGTTAACCGCAATGCGGTGGTGACATTATAGTAAAGAATGACCGGGAGCAAACTGGTCAACAAACCACAATCGCTGTTGAGCAAAAGAGGTGGGAAAGACAAATACATCTATCTCCGGAGAGAGATTTAAGGCATCCGGCGAGGGGGTTAAAGGAGAGTCAAAACAGTTCGATTCCATTGCGGTAATCTGGAAAAACAGTAAAGTTCAGCGCACCCCATCGGAGGCGATTTGGTTAAAATTCACCCCTGCTCTAGGGCTGAGATTACATAAGAGGATAGACCCCCTCTCCCCCCTTGTCCATACACCAGAGGAAGAGAAGCGGAGGCTACACAGGTATAAAATTTGTATAAA
>NZ_JAFLQW010000509.1 GCF_017313335.1 Phormidium pseudopriestleyi FRX01
AGCAGTTAATCATCGTTCCCAATAACAGTTTACATCTGTTTCCCATTCACGCTGTCCCCTTGAATCCAACTCAGCGCCTGATTGACCGTTTTTCAGTTCGCTATTTCCCCAACCTGCAAATCTGGAAAATCTGTCAAAACCGCCAAAGGTCTCGCGATTCGTTTCTCGGCATTGAAAACCCCACGGAGGACAAAGATTTAATCTTTGCTAAGGCAGAAATGGCTAGTATTTGCCAGGGTCGTAACTTTACCAAACCGGAAGTTTGGACCGGCAGGCAAGCCAGAAAATCCAAGATTCTGGAATCGGCAAAAAATTACCATTGCTTCCACTTTTCCGGTCATGCAGAGTACAATTTTAAGAATCCCCTAGACTCCTATCTGATGCTATCGGAAGACCACAAAGAGAACCTCACCCTGAGTAACCTATTTGCCGACTTGCACCTCCCCGACGCTGACTTAGTGACCCTTTCCGCCTGCTGTACCGGGGTGGTGGATGCCTTTCAACCCACGGATGAGTGTTTGGGGATTGCTACCGGGTTCCTCCTGGCGGGTGCGAAAGCGGTTGTCAGCAGTCTGTGGAAAGTCAATTCCATCGCCACTGCGTTTCTCCTGGATGAGTTCTACCGCCAGCTAGAACAGACCTCGGATAAAGCAATTGCGCTGCAAAAGGCTCAAAACTGGTTGCGAACTCGCACGGCAGATGAGTTGAGAAACCGCGCAAATGACTGGGATTTGAGTAAACTAGAACCTAAAGAGAAGTTTCGCTTGGAAAGGGCGCTGAAGCGTTTACAGGGGATTTCCTTTGAGAATCCTTACTTTTGGGCGGCGTTTATTGTGACTGGAGTTTAAACCATGAGTAACAGCGATATCCAGATGAGTGAGAGCGATTTTTTTATCTGTGTGGCATTTCACGAAATGCTGGGGCTTTCCGGTACAGAAGAACAGAAAAAACTAGATCGCGAAACTGCTATTTCTATTGCCCATTATTTAACTGAACTCCCACCGGAAGATAAACTTAACCCCGCCGCGATGGCAAATCATATCCCCGCATTCTGCCAGCAACCGGGGAATGAACAGCTAAACGAATGGTTTGGAGAAATTTACGATCGCCTCGATGAAGATGGTATCGATAAACTGGTGAAAAACCGTCGCGACCCTGACGATGAAGCGGATGGCCCCTCTATCACCCCGAAACAACTCAAGAATGAAGGGCGCGATATTTTAAAATACCTGCAAAAATGGACAACTGAGATGGAGCAAAAAACAAAGAGAGCAACCGAAGATGATAACCAGCCAGCTTCCTAAACTTCTGTGTCCAACCCTCCACTTTTATCATTATGTGTTGCGAAATGGGCTGAATGATTCGGATGAGCAATTAAAAGCTCGTCGTGATTATTTTACTAAAAATTTGTATGAAATTACCTCTCATTTAACTAGCAAAAAAGGTGAAAATGCGGGTGGTTTCGTCCGATTAATTTCTCCGGAGCAAGATTGGTCACCGTCGGGGAGTTTGCTGGATTTGACGTTGGAGGCAATTCCAGACGACTGCAAACGAACAAATAGCGATCGCCTATATTTACAAACCGGGACTTCTACCAGTCGCATTGGAGTCTGGCGCTTGAATGATACCTATTTACTGCGCTTTACCAGGTATATTTCATCAGCAGAAGGCCAGCAATCCCTAAAAACTTTTGGCGATCTCGGCGACCATCTTTGTAATCTGCCAATTGAACTGGGACAGACCGCGATTCTGGCGGGAATTATACCACAAAATGAGTATCAAGACAACCCAAGTATTGATATTGCGGCTGAATGTTTAAGCCAATATTGCGGAGAAGACCCAAAACTCATCTCGCCTCGTTTAATTGACACTAATTTTCTAGGGAGTCCTTTCTATCTTTATCCCAAATCGGTGAAAGCCAAGACATTGAATGATTTTCCTGTTCAATCCACCCATCTCATGGGAGTGATTCTCTACCCAAATGTTGAAGCCGAGAAAAAAGCGAATAAATTTTATAATGTCCTGCAAGATATGCTCCTTAGTTATCATAAAATTGACTTTTTCTACTCCCAAAGTCTTGCTTTAAAAAAGTTGGTGGGTCAGCAATATAAAGAAATTGAACAGCTAACGGAGGACTATGCAAACACGAACTGGAATAAAGAATCGCTCAAAAAGCTACCCCACGATTCCTTAGAATACTACAAAAAACTCTCTTTCCTCTCTGACCAAAAGGAAACTATCCGGGTGAACTTACATAATTATCGAGGATGTCTTAAACAAATAGAAGAAGATAAAGATATAGGTGAGAAATTAGAGGGATTTCTGGCTAATTTTGTCAATGATGCGGAGCATTATTTAGAGCAGATTCAAACTACTATCGGATTTATGAGTCCGGGTCTGAAATTGTATGATAAACTGATGTTGAGTGTGCAAACTCAAGTGAGTATTGATGATGAGAGAATCCAGAAAAAACAGAGTGACCAGCAACAAAAGTTAGGTCAATTACTCACCGGGTCTTGTGCAGCGATCGCAGTCGGACAAATCCTGACTCCGGCTATCACACTCAGCGTTTCCCAGTATTATATCGACAAAGATCCATCCCAGCCCCCCTCCGTGACTAGCTTATGGGTGGGAGGATTTCTGACGATTATTTTAAGCCTCTTATCCGGTTGGGTGGTGAGTCAGTTAGTTTACCGATGGTTTACCCAGCCAGAATCAGATGAAACTACCCAACGGCGATCGGGCTGAACTGGGTAACAAAATTACCGTAAAGGCCAACACAAAGCTAAACTTTCTGCTAATCGCCTTGGCATCACCAGCAACAACGCCGAAATCTTCAAGAACGCAATTCGTCAGGCTGCAACTTGAGCACTGTCCACCTTACTGTCGGTGGGCAGTGCCCACCCTACAATTGCTACAAATTGGTGAAAAATTGTTGACAAATTCAAAGTTTTGTGCAAATTACTATTTAAGCAAAAAGTGTGGGCAAAAAAAGGTATTTCCATCAACAACCGAATGACAAATGACAAATAACAAATGACAAATAACAAATGACAAGCGAGTTAGCAAGTTTCAATCTCTGATTTATGGAAATTCTAAAGTAGGGATTTGAGTGGTAAGGTGAACCCAGGGACAACAGTTTCACCGTTTAAGGTTGCGGTTGCAGGATATTGGGTGATGGAACCGTCAGCGCGATAAACAAATCCCTGTTGATTTTGGCGATCGATTAACCATCCCAACTGCACGCCATTTTCAATATATTCTTGCATTTTATCCTTGAGTTTTTCTAATCCGTCAGTTTTGGAGCGAATTTCTATGACAAAATCGGGAGGGAGATTTAAAAATTCATCGGTGCCTTGATCCCATCCTTGGGGTAAACGTCCTTTCGCTACAAAGGCAGCATCAGGCGATCGCACTGCACCATTGGCTAATTTAAACCCAGCACTCGAACTAAAAACTTCCCCCAAATCGTGCTGTTCTACCCAATACAATAGATAGGCACCGGCTTTCAGTTCTCGATTACTAGAAATTCCTTCAGTGGGTGGCATAGTCTCTAACGTTCCATCTGCATTCCGCTCAAATCTCAATTCAGGGTTTTGTGAACTGACTTGCATCAGTTCTTCATCGGTTAAGGTATAAAACTTTTGTACCATTATTTTACCTCGAAACACTCCCATTTAAAGGGGGATTCTTTGATTTAATATAACAATTTTAGCAATTGTAGGGGGTGCATCTGATGTTAGGCAACCACCACCCCGCCCTACGGGCACCCCTCCAAAGGAGGGGAATTTTCCCCATTCCCCTCCTCTGGAGGGGTGCCCGTAGGGCGGGGTGGTGACTCTGGAGG
>NZ_JAFLQW010000099.1 GCF_017313335.1 Phormidium pseudopriestleyi FRX01
ATCAGACTTAGGCTTTGGTCTAAGGCTGTGCAAGAATCCCCGTGTCTTTAGACATCGGGAGTGTCAAACTGGAGGCGATCGCGCCTGTATGGAGGCTGGTCCAACCTCTTTCTACGCGCAAGCGCGATCGCGCTTGCGCGTGGACCCTCCACCCACCGATTCCTCGTGAAGTGCGATCTCGCTTGCGCGTGGACCCCACCCTAACCCTCCCCTTGCCAAGGTTCGGGGACCGTTCGTAAAAAACCTACTCTTGTAAGGGATCCGGTAGGGGCTCTCCTCGCTATAAAAAATTTTAACGATAGATGAAAATTTGTAACTTTTTCGGAAAAATGCCCTATTCTATACTATTAGCAGATTTTGAATGGGAGTTTCCCCGGGACCTTCCCCAGAAAACTATCCTGAAAGCTTGCCCTAGATTGGGTTCATTAGCAGTTGTTCATTTTTTAGAACCGACTGAGGCAGTCTGGGTCCTTATTCATGCCTGATTCATTCACCCCTAAATATCCACAATGAAAAACAAAATCGCCAGTTTAGCTGTTTTACTCGCTTTGTCTACCTCTGTTGTAGCCTGCGCTACCGTTGAACCGGAAACCCCTGCTACAACTACCCCTACAGAGGAAGTTCCTGTAGACCAGACAGCCCCCGAAGGTATGGAGACCCCGGCAACGACTCCCGAAGCCACTCCGATGACTCCGGAAACGACTCCGACTACTCCTTAAAACTGAGCAGCGACGGGTGTAGAAATTGGAATAACAACAACTACAAAGGATTAACCTGTTGTAAGGGCCTGAAACTCACGCCCTTGCTCAACTCAACTGAGTCACAAACCCTTGACAAATGTCAAGGGTTATTTTTTGAGAATCTAGGAGAGTTGGGAGTTTTGCACCCTCCTTGAACGGGTGGCGCAGGGTCTGCCGAATCAGGGGGTAAAGTCGGTCACCCCATCAACGGGTTTTGAGTTCAACCTGTGATTTGAGTGGAATTCCGTTGACTTATTTATGACCTAAGACTGATAGAAAAGGGCTGAAAATATGATAGTAAAAGTTAAGAAGATTATCTATTAATTTATATGAGCGATCGCCCCAAACCCCTCTGTCCTAAACTTTCCCATCGCATCCCTTCAATTCAGTTGATTTTAGTCAGCGGAATCCTCCTGGGGATCACTCCACTCGCTGCCGCTTTACCTCCAGCCTCTGATGTTCCCGAGGAAATCTTGCGAACTGAAATTATTACCCAAGGCCGATCGCCCATTGATGGCACACCACTCACCCCCGATGAATATGCCGCATTGCTCGAAAATCCGGCATTTCAAGGGACGATCGCCCCCTACGATGGCAGTCCAACCACGGCGATCGGGCCAATCCCTCCCGGGCAGATCATGATTAATCGCTTGCCCGTGAGAGAATTACTCCGGGTGATTTTTCCGTTTTGAACGTGCCATTTCACTTTACAATCCTTAATATTTCTGGTGTATTGATAGAACAGGACCGACCCATCACCTGAAGCAGAGAGCAAGTGCCTTTTGATGAAAAGCACCGATGCGATCGCGGGTTAAATCCCTTGAACAAGCGTTAGTCCTGTAAAAAAGTTGCTCCCGCTAAGGCGGCGATCGCCAGGGCATTAGGGATCCGGTGTGTGAACCCACTAGCACCCTTCATCGCAGAGACCCAGAACCCTCTAAGATGAAGCCATCATCAACACCCCCACCCGAGGCGATCGCAATATCTAACCCCTGTGCCCTAACCCCATTGCGCGGGTTAATCAACCGCACAGATATCGAAACCCATTCATGAACTGCATTTAGGCAACAAAACATGACCATAACAATCGCCCCGGATCAAGTCAATCAGATCGTTGGAAATCAACATCAAGACCCCTTTGAAATCCTCGGCGCTCATCCCATCCAAGACAACGGCAAAATCTCCCATTGGGCCGTCCGCGCTTACCTCCCCAATGCCGACAGCGTATCCGTCATCGTCCCGGCACAGCGCCAAGAATATCCCATGCAGTCCGTGCATAACCCCCACTTCTTTGAATGCATCATTGAAACCGCTGAACTCGCCAACTACCAATTTCGCATCAAAGAAGGCGACCATGAACGGGTCATGTACGACCCCTACGCCTTCCGGTCCCCCAAACTCACCGACCTCGACATCCACCTCTTCGCCGAAGGCAACCATCATCGCATCTACGAAAAACTCGGTGCTCACACCCTAGAAGTCAACGGCGTTAAAGGCGTCTACTTTGCCGTCTGGGCACCCAACGCCCGTAACATCTCCGTCCTCGGCGACTTCAACCACTGGGACGGACGCAAACATCAAATGGCAAAACGCAGTAACGGCGTCTGGGAACTCTTCATCCCTGACCTCGGCGTCGGCGAACATTACAAATATGAAATCAAAAACTCCGCCGGTCACATTTACGAAAAATCTGACCCCTACGGGTTCCAACAAGAACCCCGGCCCAAAACCGCCTCCATCGTCACCGACCTCGACACCTACACCTGGACCGACCAAAACTGGATGGAAGAACGTCGCAACAGCGACCCCCTCACCAAACCCATCTCCGTCTACGAATGTCATTTAGGCTCCTGGCTCCATGCCTCCGCCTCAGAACCCGCCAAACTCCCCAACGGAGACACCGAACCCGTCGTCATCGTCTCCGAACTCAAACCCGGGGCCAGATTCCTCACCTACCG
>NZ_JAFLQW010000352.1 GCF_017313335.1 Phormidium pseudopriestleyi FRX01
GTGAGGGGGCTTGCGCCTTTTTCTGCTCGTGAGGGGGCTTGCGCCTTTTTTAGGAATCACTGCTCAAAATCTTTTGGACAATTTGCAAACCCGTGAAGGCTTGCCAGCCAAACAGGGTGAGCAAAGTCATATTCATTGCCACATGAGTGACTCTCGCCCAAGCGATTCCTTGCTGCATAAGGGGCGCTAGGGAAGCTGAAATGGCCACCATCGTTGTCATGCCTAAGCCAACGAGCAGGTGCGGACCAAAAAATAGCTTGCCATTATTCACATATGTGGCACCCATACCCACGACGGTGCCGAATACCATCAGGGCCAGCATGATGGACCCGATTTGGTAATGTCTAACATTATATTTGCCCTTAATTAGAACTTTTTTCTCGTCTCCTGTCGCTTTGCGAGTGCGCTTCAGTTTCACTCCCAGGACGAGGGCGTAAATCGAGAGTCCAAATAGCACCCACATCAACAAGGGGTGGAAGAAGGTCAATCCCGTTTGTAACGGTGCGGGCAGTTCTATGGTCATGGTGTTCTCCATATCGCGTGAGGATCTTCATAAAAATTATCATAATTTGGGTCTGGAGACTTGAAAATCCCTCGGACCCTTAAGGGTGGCGCTCCCTGAACAAAGCGGCGTCATTGTAGCAGTCCCGGATCCAGCGCGATCGCCCGGGTGAAGATCTCCGGATGATCTCGGTTGATTGTCGGCTCCTTTCGCGATACCGTTAAAGTACCCCGAGATTGAGTCGATCTCAGCAAATGCTCTCAAACCAGGATCTTCTATTAATTCAGGCGGCTCGAATTGGCAACATTAATCAAGTGATTACCCTGCTGGCTGAGGGTGCGCGTGTCAATGCCAGAGATCAAGAAGGCACGACTGCGTTAATGTTTGCCTCCCAGAAAGGTTACACAGAAATCGCCCGTCACTTGCTCGAAGCTGGTGCCGAGGCGAATCTTCCCCGAGAAAAGTACGGCATTACCCCGTTGATGTTCGCTGGTGCCAATCATCAGATTGATGTGGTCCGCCTATTACTCTTCTCCGGAGCACAGGTGAATGCCCGGAATGATGATGGCAGTACAGCACTGATGGTGGCGGCACTCAAAGGCAATCAGGCGATCGCCGATCTGCTATTGACCCACGGTGCCGACCCCAATATCAAAGATAAAGATCACGATACCGCCCTCAAACTTGCCATTGTCGAGGGTCATGTTGCTATTGTTCAATCTTTACTAGCGGCAGGGGCCAATTTACAGGCGATCGCCGATCTGGATTCCCTGTTGTTCCGCACTGCCCAAAAGGGCGATGCAGAACTCTTAGAACTGCTAATCCAAAAGGGTCTCGCCTGTCAAAAATATGATTGCGGCAGCGCCTTAATTGAAGCAGCAGAACGCGGGGACCTGCCCATTGTGCAAATCTTGTTAGCGGGTGGGATTAACCCCAATGTCACCGATAAAGATGCCGAAACTCCCCTGCTACTCGCCTGCGATCGGGGCCATACCGAGATGGTAATCGCCCTGCTTGCCGCGAGTGCCGATGTGAATGCCAAAAATCTCGATGGCTTTACCCCCCTGATGGCTGGGGCATCTGGAGGCCATTGGGAGATGGTGCGGGCGTTGCTGGATGCCGGTGCGGAAATTAATGCGATCGATAGTGACGGAGAAACCGCCTTAAATTGGGCCGTAGTCGAAGGGTATGCCGATGTGGTCAACCTGTTACTCGACTGGGGGGCCGATTTCCAACGGTGCAATCGTCTCGGAGACACCCCGTTATTCGTCGCCGCCTTGCACGATCGCGCCGACATTGTGGCGGCCCTCCTCCACAAAGGCGCAGAAGTCAACCCCAGCAACTTTGACGAAACCCCCCTCACCGCCACCGCTGAACTCGGCCATCTGGACACCATCCGAGTCCTACTCAAAGCGGGTGCCAACCCTAATGCCGTCTCCACTGGAGGCAGAACGGCCCTGATGAAAGCGGCAGATCGCAATTTGACCGAAGTCATCGAGGTCCTGATTGCGGCAGGTGCCGATGTCAACTGCCAAGATGACGCCGGGGCCACCGCCTTGATGTGGGCCGCCCATCGCGGTTTTGAGGAAGCGGTGCACCAATTAATAGCCAAAGGTGCCAATGTCAATCTCAAAAATCGCGGAGGTTACACTGCCTTGGCGATCGCTGAGTTTAACGGCTACAAAAAAGTAGCGCGATCGCTCCGTAACGCCGGAACTCAAGAATAGAGACCTCTCCCCAAACCCCTCCCCTCAGAGGGGAGGGGCTTTGATGCTCCCCCTTCCGGCTCCCCCTGACCTCCGAGGGAAGGGGGTTGGGGGGTTAGGTCTCCAAACCCTACATCTTTTATTGCGGAAGAAACTGCTTTAAAATTGCCTTCGGTTCGCGGTCCCAAGTATCAATATGTTCATAAATCAAGCCATCTTCATCTAATTTATAATTAGAATACCCATTAAAAAATAAATCAGCTTTCCAGGGTAACCGTAACCGCCCCCGCACGGTCCAATTGGCTAAAATCATATCCGGCGCAATCTGTTCGACATCATGCAAATCAAAATAGAGTTCTGTAAAAAATAGTTGGCCGTGAAATCTTAAAGTCCAGAAAATAATTCTATAATTGAATTTCCACTTAAACTGATTTACTGGGTCTTTAAAAAAGATATCTTTTCTATAAATATCGTAAGAAATATCTTTTTCAAATAAAGTCGGTAAGTCTTCGTTTAAAGTGGCGATCGCCTTTTCAACTTGGGATTGATACTTGTCCATTATTCCTTGACTCCTGGTACTCATTTCATTTTATGGTAATGGGGAAAGATTCCGGAAACGCCTGAAGGCGTTCTCTTCACTCACCCCACCCCAAAAACCAAGGACCCCTCGGATATCCGAACCCGCATCATCCGATTCTCCGCCCCCTCATCCGTATCCAAACCCGCTAAAATTGTTAAGAAATATATAGTTAACTTTTTATGCCTAAACGTGCCAGTGCGTCTACCCAAAAACCCGTGCCGAGCTTAAATGGATCCTCATTAACCGAGGCAGTGGTCAATCCCAGGGATCACGGCATCCGAATTCGGGGTGCAAGACAGCACAACCTTAAAAATATTGACCTCGAACTCCCGCGCGATCGCCTGATTGTCTTTACCGGGGTTTCTGGTTCCGGGAAATCCTCCCTTGCCTTCGATACCATTTTTGCCGAGGGTCAACGGCGTTATGTGGAGTCCCTCAGCGCCTACGCCCGTCAGTTTCTCGGACAACTGGATAAACCAGATGTGGAATCCATTGAGGGACTCTCTCCGGCGATTTCCATTGACCAAAAATCCACCTCCCACAACCCGCGATCGACGGTGGGAACGGTGACGGAAATTTATGATTATTTGCGCTTGTTATTTGGACGGGCGGGAAAACCTCACTGTCCGATTTGCGATCGCTCGATCTCCCCACAAACTATTGATGAAATGTGCGATCGGGTCATGGATCTCCCCGATCGCACTAAATTTCAAATTCTCGCCCCGGTGGTTCGCGGTAAAAAAGGCACTCATAAAAAAGTTCTCTCCAGTCTCTCTTCCGAGGGGTTTGTGCGAGTGCGAGTGAATGGCGAAATCCGCGAACTTTCGGAAAATATTGAACTGGATAAAAATCATACCCATACCATTGAAATTGTGGTCGATCGCCTGATTAAAAAAACAGGCATTCAAGAACGATTAGTGGATTCTTTAACCACCGGGTTGCGGCATTCTGAAGGGATTGCTATTGTTCAATTATTAGACAGTACCACCGATGAGGGAGAGACAGAATTAGTCTTTTCTGAAAAGTTTGCCTGTCCTGAACATGGGGCAGTGATGGAAGAACTTTCCCCGCGTTTGTTTTCCTTTAATTCTCCCTATGGTGCTTGTGAAAGTTGTCATGGATTGGGCAGTTTTCGGACCTTTTCCCCGGATTTAATCATCCCGGACCCCGATGCGCCGGTTTATGAGGCGATCGCACCTTGGGCGGACAAGGAGAGTGCGTACTATTTGTCTGTCTTGCAAGGGTTGGCAAATGCGTATGGGTTTGAGTTGACGACGCGCTGGAAACAGTTGACGGCGAAACAGCAAAAGAGCATTTTATATGGTGCGGATGAACCGATTAATATTGAAGGATGGGGAAATAATCGTCGTTATGCCGGTGCATTGGCCTTGTTGCAACGGTATTATGAAGAAAGTGCTTCAGAACTGCAAAAGCAAAAATTAGACCAATATTTGGTCAATCGCCCTTGCGAAAGTTGTCACGGCAAACGCCTGAAACCGGAAGCGTTGGCGGTGCGAATTGGGAGTGAGCATATTGATGATTTGACCTCGGTTTCTATTCGGGACTGTCGCGATCGCATTGATCGGTTGCAATTGAGCGATCGGCAAGCACAGATTGCCGAACTCGTCCTCCGAGAAATTTGCGCCCGACTACAATTTCTATTAGATGTGGGATTGGATTATCTCACCCTCGATCGCCCTGCCATGACCCTTTCTGGAGGAGAAGCACAACGGATTCGTCTGGCAACCCAAATCGGCGCAGGATTAACCGGCGTGTTATACGTTCTCGATGAACCCAGCATCGGACTACATCAACGAGACAACGGACGATTGCTGCATACCTTAGCCAAATTACGCGATTTGGGTAATACCTTAATTGTTGTCGAACATGACGAGGACACAATTCGCGCTGCGGATTGGATTGTGGATATCGGTCCTCGCGCTGGGGTACATGGCGGCGAAATTGTCGCACAAGGACAGTTAGATACCCTATTAGCGGCAGAAAATTCCCTCACCGGGGCCTATTTATCCGGACGATTACAAATTGAAACCCCAGTAGAACGGCGAGAGGGAAATGGGCGTTTTCTGGTCATGAAAAACTGTTCTCGCAACAATCTTCAGCAGATTGATGTGGAAATTCCCCTGGGAAAATTAGTCTGTGTGACGGGAGTTTCTGGGTCCGGTAAATCCAGTTTAATTAATGATTTACTTTATCCCGCCCTGCAACATCATATCACGCGAAAAGTTCCTTTTCCTGTGGACATGGACGAACTCAAAACTTTGGGGGAAAAGAGTTTAAAAGATGCAGTCGATAAGGTGATTATTATCGACCAATCCCCCATCGGCAGAACGCCTCGGTCTAATCCTGCTACTTATACCGGCGTTTTTGATATGATTCGGGGGTTATTTGCCGAAACCATCGAAGCAAAAGCACGAGGATATAAACAGGGTCAGTTCTCTTTTAATGTCAAAGGCGGACGCTGCGAAGCTTGTGGCGGACAAGGGGTAAATGTCATTTCTATGAATTTTTTACCCGATGTTTATGTGCAGTGTGATATTTGTAAAGGAGCGCGATATAATCGAGAAACTTTGCAAGTGAAATACAAGGGACATTCCATTGCTGATGTCTTGAATTTCACCGTAGAAGAAGGATTAGAACTGTTTAAACATATCCCTCGGGCGGCGACAAGGTTACAAACATTAGTGGATGTGGGATTGGGTTATATTCACCTCGGACAACCGGCACCGACCCTCTCTGGCGGTGAAGCGCAACGGGTCAAACTGGCAACGGAACTCTCCCGTCGCGCTACGGGAAAAACTTTGTATTTAATCGATGAACCGACTACGGGATTATCGTTTTATGATGTGCATCAATTGTTGAATGTATTGCAACGATTGGTGGATAAAGGGAACTCAATTTTGACCATTGAACACAACTTAGATGTGATTCGTTGTGCCGATTGGGTGATTGATTTAGGACCAGAAGGCGGGGATAAAGGTGGAGAGGCGATCGCCACTGGAACCCCAGAGGAAGTGGCAGAAAATCCTCAGTCCTACACCGGACAATTTTTAAAGCGAGTCTTGCAGCAATATCCGGCCAAATCCTAACGATGAGAAACCGGGTTTCTTCCCCAAAGCTATGGCAAATTGCAGCAAGTCATGGCAGAAACCCGGTTTCTGATTCCCTTAACCTCATTCTTCCCTTGTAGAGTCCCCGGTACGTTCTTTTGTTGAAAAATGATTACAATGAGTTAGAGTCCTGTAAAATTGCCTCCCGGCAGTTTTAACCCAGAGGACTAACCGAATCGTTTTTTAAGATACCAGTTTGAGGGACTATGACCTTAGAACAAGATGCGCTATTAGAGACAGCTTTAGCTTTCACCGTGAAACCCTACGATATTGATATAACCGGGTTTGTAAGCCAAATGATTTTGATGCGATGGATTGAAGATTTACGCTTAGATTTATTTCAACAGTATTTTTCTTTAGAACAGCAATTAGAATTAGGAATATCACCACTAATTGGGAAAACTCGCCTGGAATATCATAAACCCATCAAATTGTTCGATTTGATTGAGGGACGAATGTGGTTTAGTGACATGGGGTCGGTTAAATGGATTGTCAAAACCGAGTTAATCGTGGATGATAAAATTGCTGTAACTGCCAAACAGACGGGATGTTTTATCCATGTCTCAAGTCATCGTCTCGTTGCTATTCCTGAAAATTTGTTAAAAAAATTTGCTACCCATTCATCCGGGTGAATGAGTTGAGGGTGATGTTTGAGAAAGCATCCCCCCTAAGGACAAGGAAGTTTGTCCCGAGGAGATCGCCTATTTTCCCAAATTCAAAAGTTGTTTGGGGTCAGCTTGGGGAGGGTGAATGCGCCGATAGCGGGCGTGTACTCCCATATACAGTCCATAAATCACCAACCCCACTGCTACAACTCCCAAAAGCAAACTCCCATAAGGCTGCCTCAATAAAGCCTCTAAAGTCCCGGGAATGGCCTGGGCTTCATTCGCATCGGACTGATAAGCCGCCTGCATCAAAAACCAGCCAATCATGGTAAAAATAATACCCCTTGCAGATAACCCAACTCGACCTGCTACCATCACCCATTTTTCTTCATTGGGAGTCATTTGTCTGATTTTTAATTCTTTGCGAAACTTCCCAGTAAAGGCTTTATAAAAATAATAAAATCCTAAACCAATCACGACTGCACCAGCTAGTCCCACCAACCATTGTCCAAAGGGTTGTGAGAGAAACCGGGCGGTCCAATGTTGAGCGCTTTGATCACTTTGTTCTCCGCTACTTTCTCCATTACCCGTCAAGATTTTCATGGCAGTAAAAGCAAACCCAGAATAAATGACCGCACTCATTCCAAATCCGAATCGCTCGATTAACCCTTTTAAATCAGTCCCTTTATTATCTGTATCCATAAAGGCTTGTAGAAAACGCCACATTGCGTAACCAATCAGTCCAATGGTTACAAAAGACAGTAACGCTTGCCCAAAAGGTTGCTCCACTATTTCGTAAAGTACGCCCTTTTGGTCCGTGGTTTGTCCCCCTCGGTTTAATGCAGTTTGCAAGGCCAAAATGCCAACCAATCCGTAAACAAATCCTTTGGCAGCATATCCAAAGCGAGCAAAACGTTCGATCCATTCTGATTGTGTAGATTGAGTCATGATATATATCAGTTTTAAGCGGTTATTTTAAACAATCAATTCCTGAATGAAGCAACTGAAAAAGTTTCCAAAGGAAAAGTTTTATCTGCTAATTTTCAAGTTGATTATCCCTAGGATACAGAAATAGATTCAATTCCACCTCTATCAAAAGGCTCAAATTTGGGGCCGTCGTTGCCGGGATACCAGATACCCCCACCTTGATTCGGATACTCCTGCCTCGGAAAAAATCAAGTTTTCATGATAAGGAGGACTGCAAATCATGGTACAGTAAAAGTGAAGCAATCAGAGGGTTCAACTTTGATAAAAGAAACTCTATAGAAACGAGCTAGACCATAAGAAGCAGCAACAAATCTCTACAAATTAACTCAAATTATCTCTACCAGGGAGTTAGAAGTAATGAATATCACTCACGATCGCTCAAAATTAACTGTATTTGGACTGCCTGCACAACAGGGAAGATGGTTAATGATTCCTCTGGGGATGAGCGTTTTACTGTGTCTGGGTACTGTTTACTCTTGGAGTGTGTTTAGAAAACCCCTAGAAGTGGAACTGAATATTGGCGCAACCGAAAGTTTATTACCCTATACCATCGCCTTAGTTTTTTATGCAATTACAATGCCTATTGCCGGGTTTTATATTACTCGAATGGGCACCCGAATTATGACGGCAGTCGGGGGTATTGTTGTCGGAATGGGTTACATTCTCTCCAGTTTTGCTAACAATATTGTCTCGATGACCCTCATTTATGGACTGATTGCCGGGACAGGGGTGGGGATTGCTTATGGCATACCAATGGCAGTGGTGGCGCGATGGTTTCCTGATAAAAAAGGATTAGCAGTGGGGTTAACGATTATTGGATTTGGACTCTCTCCTCTAATCACTGCACCCCTTGCGAAAGGGTTAATTGATGCCTACAGTGTCCGAGAAACTTTGCGGATTTTAGGGATTGCCTTTACTCTCATTATTGTGGCGATCGCAACTACCCTCAAAATGCCACCGCAAGACTGGCAACCGGCACAATCTGTCTCCACAACATCCACCGCCTTACCCCGCGCCTATCCAGGGAATATGGTAAAAAGTCGGTCCTTTTATGGACTGTGGATTTGCTACAGCATTGGCACGTTTGTGGGATTGAGTGCGATTGGAATTTCCAGTCCCGTCGGGGAGGAAATGATCAAGATTGACCCGGCATTAGCTGCCAGTAGTGTCTCGTTATTTGCCCTATTTAATGGCATGAGTCGTCCGCTATTTGGCTGGTTAACCGATCGCTTTCAACCCCGCTATGTGGCGATGGTCTCTTATACTCTCGTTTTGATTGCCTGTCTGCTGATGCTGAATGCCAAAGAGGGACAAGTTGCGACTTATTTGGTTGCTTTTTGTCTGTTTTGGGCATCTTTGGGGGGATGGTTGGCGATCGCACCTACGACGACCTTGCGCTTATTTAATCCAGATAATTATGCTCAAAATTACGGGATTGTGTTTACGGCATACGGAGTCGGTGCGTTGTTAGGAACGCTAATTGCCGGACAAATTCGCGATTGGTTTGGCAGCTATACTTATGCCTTTTATCCGATGATATTCTTGGCAATTGTCGGAATGGTTGTAGCGAGTTTGCTGTTGAAGCGGGATCAAGTGATTGAGGTTTGAAGGGTTACACCGCCGGGGGTTGGGTTGCGACAACCGGCGGGGGTTTAAACGTTGGCGGCCTCATAGCTAAAGTCGGTTGAAACCGACTAGGGATTTAGGGATTTGTGATGTCATTGTTGATGGCATCTTTTTCGGAATTCCTAACATTTCCCACATCAAATCTAACTCCCCCCCTTGGCAAGGGGGGGCTGGGGGGGGTCTCTTCAAAATGAGATAAAATCCCTTTTTTCCAACCTTTGAAAGGATGATACAACCGCAGCAGTAACCAGATGACAAAGGGGGAAAGGATGCCAATACTCCAGAGGAAGGGTGGAGTTACCATGAAAAATTGATCGCCTCTTGGGGGTTGTTGAGTGGAGACAACGGTGGCGGTAATTGCACTGAGTCCGAGTCCCACGGTGGCGATCGCCACGGTTTCGTTTAAGGCGCGATCGCTTTTAGTTTGTTCCAGTTGGATGATGCCTTCAATGGTTTTAATCGCATTTTCCAGTAAGCGCAATCCCGCACTTAAACTGGCAATATCTGATTCCAGTTGCGGTTGATATTTTTCTAGGGCATAATCCGCGAAGGGTTCAAAGCAGTTTAACAGGCGATCGCCATTCTCTGCATCGAGTTTCGCGAAGGTTTTTAGTCGTCGCTGGTAATTTTTTAAATTGGAGTTAATCGTATGTTGTTGTTCCTCCAACCGGCTTAAATATGTAGCATAAGTAGAGAGAATTGTCAAGGTATCTGTTAGATACTGTTGTAATAGTTTGAGGTTCAGGGAGTCGGCAGTCACTTGTTGGGGTAAGTCTCTGACAATGCGGTGAATGATTTGTGCCGCTTGTTTCATATCTGATTTGAGTTTCCGACTTTGTTGGTATGCCCAAATGATTTTATTGCGGAATTGGAATAAGTGCCGAAAAAGGGGATAGAATTGTTGGATTTTGCTGATATCCGTATCGGGGTGAAGCAGGCAGATGACGAGATGACGATTGTCTGCAATTTTACTGCGATCGCTCGGTAAACGCCAGAGTTCATAAAA
>NZ_JAFLQW010000151.1 GCF_017313335.1 Phormidium pseudopriestleyi FRX01
CCTGAGTATTGCTACCCATTTAGGTTAAACGAAACGCACGCTCAGATTAATTACACCATGAATTTGGTTAACTACGTACCTACGTTCACCCACCTTATATCCCACGGCTAAAGCACATGGGTTTTACGGTGCTTTCTATAAATCAGCACCGTCAACCGGATCAGGGTTCCGTTTCCGTCTCTGGGGTTGACTCAGGTAAGGGTAATCCCGTGACTGTTCTTTCCAGATACTGCTTCCGGTGGTCGATGTTGGCTTGCATGATGCCAGTCAGAACCATTTCAGGCAAGAACTCTGTAACTTCCTCAGCGATATGTTCGCGCACGGTCATAATCCGAATCGCCAAGTCTGGCTTTTCATGAAGTAGCGTTTCAATGTACGCTTCTCCATTTTGGATATTGGCCGTGGCAGAAAAGTTTTGCAACCAATATGCCAAGGGAGGATTAGTTTCGTTCAGTTGACTGACTACAATTCGCATGGCTTGGTAGGTCAAATAGCTACTCATCACTTTGGCAGTATCTTTGGCAATTTGTTTTAAATCCATATTGTTGGCAACGTTTGATATCGGCGGTTGTTTATGTCTACCGAGTGCGATCGCACTCGGTGGTGACAAGTTTCTTCGGGTACAAACCATAACCCGGATCCCCATTGCCGTCACAGCTTAGAGGAATACTTTCCGCCGGAGGTTGCCGGATTTTGCCGTAATACTGCGCTTTCGTTAGAGCGCTTGAATGACTGTAGAAAGGTTAACCGCTTCCCCGACTGGGTTAACGGTTAACTTTTCACTAAGGATCCGTCATCAGACGGTATCCATTGCCTCGAACTCAAACTTGATTTCTTTCCACAGTTCAAGAGCGACAGCCAACTCAGGAGACCAGCGTCCAGCTTCACGAAGGATATCATTACCTTCACGAGCCAAGCTGCGACCTTCGTTACGAGCTTGAACGCAAGCTTCCAAGGCGACGCGGTTAGCGGTTGCACCCGGAGCATTACCCCAGGGGTGACCCAAAGTACCACCACCAAATTGCAGCACGGAGTCATCACCGAAGATTTCCACGAGTGCGGGCATATGCCATACGTGGATACCACCGGAAGCAACAGCCATCACCCCAGGCATGGATGCCCAGTCTTGGGTGAAGTAAATCCCGCGAGACTTGTCTTGTTCGACATAGTTTTCGCGGAGCAGATCCACGAATCCCATCGTAATTCCACGTTCGCCTTCGAGTTTACCGACGACGGTTCCGGTGTGGATGTGGTCACCACCGGACATCCGCAAGCATTTGGCAAGAACGCGGAAGTGGATACCATGATTTTTCTGACGGTCGATAACTGCGTGCATAGCACGGTGGATGTGCAACAGCAATCCGTTATCGCGGCACCAGTGAGACAAGGTAGTGTTGGCGGTGAACCCTGCGGTTAAGAAGTCATGCATGATGATGGGCATTTTGAGTTCTTTGGCGAACTCAGCCCGTTTCAGCATTTCTGAGCAGGTGGGGGCGGTTACGTTGAGGTAGTGGCCCTTGATTTCGCCAGTTTCTGCCTGAGCTTTATGGATAGCGTCAGCAACGAACAAGAAGCGATCGCGCCAGCGTTGGAACGGCTGGGAGTTGATGTTCTCGTCGTCTTTGGTAAAGTCCAAACCACCGCGCAAGCATTCATACACTGCACGACCGTAGTTCTTCGCAGATAAACCGAGTTTCGGCTTGATGGTGCAACCCAACAGGGGACGACCATACTTGTTGATTTTGTCACGCTCAACTTGGATGCCGTGGGGAGGACCTTGGAAGGTCTTCAGGTAGGCAACGGGAATCCGCATATCTTCCAAGCGCAGTGCACGCAAGGCTTTGAAACCAAACACGTTCCCCACGATGGAGGTCAGCATATTGGTAACAGAGCCTTCTTCAAACAAGTCGAGGGGGTAGGCAACGTAAGCGATGTACTGGTTCTCTTCGTTGGGTACCGCTTCGATGTCGTAGCAACGGCCTTTGTACCGATCCAAGTCGGTCAAAAGGTCGGTCCACACTGTCGTCCAGGTTCCGGTTGAAGATTCAGCAGCTACGGCAGCTCCTGCTTCTTCCGGGGGAACTCCGGGCTGAGGGGTCATCCGGAATGCCGCCAAGATGTCGGTATCTTTGGGTGTGTAATCCGGCGTGTAGTAAGTCAGTCTATAATCTTTAACGCCAGCTTGGTAGCCGGTTTTTGCTTGAGTCTTGGTTGAACTGTAAGACATAATCCCCCTTCCTAGGAATCATCGGAATCATCGAAAATCGTTGCAGTTGTCCTGGTTTTTTGTTTTCCTGACAAGCTATTCACTTATCAGGGTACTATTGCTTACCGAACCCGCGTCGGGGAGCGGTGGAGCGAAATCAGTCGGCTGCTTCGGTTTGCTGCATAACAATAGTATCAGGAAAACAATAAGTTAAACATCATTGTTATTTTATTCTTAGATAATTTTTCTTTATTTTTTGTTATAAATATTTATTTTTTGTTATAATATAAAGCGGTAATTTTATGATATGATAAAACGCTTCAGTTTTGCGAGGACTGGCAGAATTTCGGTGTGGGGAGCAGCAGGAACGATACAATTGATCGCAGTTGAGAAGGCGATGGAGTCTACGTCCTGACCCGGATAGAGCAGGGGTGAACGTTCCACCAACGCGATCGCCACCTTTGCCTTTAGACCCTTTAACCGTAATCCCCTTTGTTGAGCGATCGCCCCTGGGGGTGATTTTAAAAAAACTTATGCAGCCAGCTTTCCTCCACTGCATCAACCCGGATTGTCCAAGTCCCACCGGCCAAAGTCGGGATTATCACTTTTGTGACAGTTGTGGAACCCCTCTGATTTTAAATAGACGTTACCTCCCCCTACAAAAACTAGGGACCGGCGGTTTTGCCGTCACTTTCACCGTTTATGACCGGCAGAGGGACCGGGAACGAGTCTTGAAGGTGTTGGTCGAGCGATCGCCTAAAGCCTTAGAACTATTTAAACAAGAAGCATCGGTATTAGCCAGTCTGACCCATCCCGGGATTCCCAAAGTCGATCGCGACGGTTATTTTCACGTGTCTCTCAAACATCCCCAACCCCACACCCTTCCTTGTCTCGTCATGGAAAAAATTGAAGGTTTGACCTTGGATGAAATGCTGCATCGAGATTATCCCCAAGGATTTCCCGAGGAGATAGTGGTAGATTGGTTGCTCCAGGCAGCAGATATTTTGGAGGAGTTGCACCGCCATTCGATTATTCACCGAGACCTGAAACCCACCAATTTGATGGTAAGGATGGGGGGAACTCCGACGAATACAGGTACTCCATTCTCCTTATTTAACAGAAGGATCCCAGGCAGTGTAGCCGGTCAACTGGTGGCGATCGATTTTGGCGGAGTCAAACAACTCAGCGGCAAGCAAGCAAGTTCCACGCGGTTGTTCTCCCCGGGTTACAGTCCTCCAGAACAGATGATGGGCGCTTCCGTGGGACCTGCCGCCGATTTTTATGCTTTGGGTCGCACTGCTATTTTCCTGCTCACCGGGCGATCGCCCACGGACTTGGATGATGGAATGTCTGGGGAATGTCGCTGGCATCCTCATGCCAGGGTTAGCCGGAATCTCGCCCATGTCATCGATGAAATGCTGGAGTTTCAGGTTGATAAACGCTTAGATAGTGCCGCACAACTGCAAAGACGACTGATCCAGGGTTCATATTTAAAAACCTTAGTCCGCCAGCGCAACCTGGGACTCGGTGGCCGTTTGGCGGGGTTTGCGGCGGTGGCATCTGCGCGCAGTCTCCAATTTTGCTGGGGAGTAGGAACATTGGTGATCAAGGCGATCGCCACTCTAGGTGTCGTCAGTTACAAAACCCTAGAAGGTATCCTCAGAACCACATTGGGTGTGATCAGTTGGGTATTTACCGCCTGCTTCGATACTTTATTAGGCACTATCTTAGGCGGATTGGGTGCGAGTGTCGGTACCGGAGTCGGTTTTGCCTTAGCCTATTGGTTACCTGTTGGCAGCCGACTCAGCAACCGCCTAAGTGAGTTAATCGCACA
Organism: Phormidium pseudopriestleyi FRX01; assembly: GCF_017313335.1. Lineage (GTDB taxonomy): Bacteria > Cyanobacteriota > Cyanobacteriia > Cyanobacteriales > Laspinemataceae > Laspinema > Laspinema pseudopriestleyi. The sequence continues at coordinate 4,041 of NZ_JAFLQW010000151.1, forward strand.
ATGGTTTCCCAACCTGGCAGTGACAGTCGATCCCGTCGCGATTTTATTTGGGATGGCCGGTGTAGGCACAGCATTGGGATTAACTGAAGCTGGAAGTTTCGGACAAAAACGACGATTTGTCACCTCCGGCATGATGGGACTGTTTGGGTATGGATTGGGATGGTTTGTATTAGCGGTGAGTTCAACTACTAAGGCAGTCGCCGCCGCCGATGTAGTCGGATTTACAGCGATCGCGATTGCCTCTATTGTCCTGGGGTTAGGATTACCCAAACCGCAACTGTTTCATGCGACTATGAGTGCGATCGGGACTGCGATCGTGATGGCAGTCTTTCTTTATAGTTCTGATTTTCCCCTAATTTTAGACCTATTTTCCGCCACATCAGGAATCGGGATACCGCAATTTTGGGACAGTATCGCTTTTTTTGCTTTATTAGGGATGACTGGCAGTTTTTGTCTCGGTTGTAGTTACTATTTACTAATGCCAGTTTTGAGACTCTTAGGATTTCGATAAAGCAAAAACCCGCACCCGGTGAGGGCGTGGGTTTGTACAGACCTATCAATACCGGATTTGGTATTACTTATCGGGAAGGCGATCGGCTTCTAATTCCTGTAAACGAGCCTCCAACTCCCGAAGGCGTGCTTCTGCTGAATCAGCCCGCTGACGTTGTTGTTCAGCCTCCTGACGTTGTTGTTCCGCCTCCTGACGTTGTTGTTCAGCTTGTTTGGCTAACTCCGTTGAAGTCAGAAATCGCTCACCATCGGGACGGTAGATCGTGAACTGTTCATCCTGCAATTCAAAGCGAATCCCTAACCGGGGACTCGTCCAATTTTCGGGCTGATCAATCACCTCCAGGGAACCCCCCTGATTGCGTAACCACCCATTGAAATCCAGATGGTCTGGGTCGAAAACATAATATTCTTCCACCCCATAGCGGTCATAAAACTGTTGTTTCTTCGCCATCTGCGTGAGGCGATTTCCGGGGGAAAGAATTTCAAACACAACTTGGGGAGGGATGTTCGCTTCTTCCCATTGCTTATAAGAACCGCGATCGCCCTTGGGTCGTCCCATCGCCACCATCACATCAGGGGCTTGACGCACTTTATTATTGCCTTCCTGGGGATACCACAGTAAATCCCCGGCGATAAAGACATTCGGATCATCATCAAACAAAATTTCTAAATTCTCTTTAATTACCACAATCCAACGAAACTGGCGGGTATTATCAGACATGGGATTTCCGTCACAATCGGGGTAAATGACCTTTGTGGGTTGAGGGGTAGTGACCATAAATTAGACCTCTCAATTATTGAACAGGAAGCAACACCATTCAGCCTATGTCAGACCCTCTCTGGCAAGACTTTAAAAGTGTCGGATTCGGTGGCTAGGGTTGTCTGACATTTTAGCTGATTTTTTCGCCAATGGTCAGAAACTGGGTTTTTGGGTGGCTTAATTTTTCTCTCTCCGGCCCAGACGCTTCGCGATCGCACAGAAAATGTTAAGATAATTAGCGATAGCAATCTTAAATCAGTGGTCTCATGGATCCAATATGGAAACCTTGGGAGTGCCGCAATATCAAAACCGTTTTTTGATGAGTTTATACCAAATCCGGTTGGTAAAAGTCGGTTTTCGCTTTGACGCCTCGCTTCTCGGGCTTTGTCCGTGTAGCCCCACCCTTGAGGGTGCGGGTTTTAATAGACCTTTAACAATTGAATGGAGTATCAAATCCGGTTAATTGCTGATACTGACCTTGACAAAATGGGATTACTGAAATTTTATAAGATTGCACCCAGAGGAAATTTTGTTCAGAATTTCTTGCTCTTCCTGTTGGGTATGATATAAATCCCAACGCAGTTGGAGATTCAGCCAAAAATCGGGTGATATATCAAAGAATTTAGCCAACCGTAAAGCATTACTGGGAGTGATTCCTCGCCCGTTGATTGAGGACTGCACTATCAAACCCTTGGAGGGGTGATGTGGTGCTATAATTTAGTCAAACCATAAATTGCCAATTAAAAAAAAACTATGGCTAAGATTATTCTTCAAGTTGATGAAGAGATTAAAGCGGCATTTGAACAGGCTAACCCTGAAATTCAGAAACAGTTAAGTAATATTATTCAGTTATTTTTACGAGAAAAGTTATACAACAAAAGTTTAACTGGGGTGATGGCAGAAATTTCAGACAAAGCACAAGAACGAGGCTTAACACCAGAAATTTTACAAGATATTTTAGCGGATGACAATGACGAATAGATTTGTCATTGATACGAATGTGGTCATTAGTGCTTTGCTTTTTAAATCTACAGCCCCATTTCGGGCATTAGAGTTAGCGGAAAAGCAAGGAATAATTTTATACTCTGAAGCGACTTTAAATGAATTAGTGCAAGTTCTGAATCGTCCCAAGTTTGACAAGTACCTTTCTCAAGAAGAAAGACAACTGTTTTTAATTAAATTTATCAGTTCATCCCAATTCGTCAAGATTACAGAAACAATCACTGTTTGTCGAGATGAAAAAGACAATAAATTTTTAGAATTGGCTGTTAGTGGTAATGGTAATATCATAATTACGGGCGATTTGGATTTATTGGTGTTAAATCCTTTTGAATCCATAGAAATTCTGACTCCAGATAGGTTGGTTGATAAATTTGCTGAATAAATGGGTTTCAGACACCGGGTTTTTATAGAAATCTCTGTAGTTAAAACTGTCTTAGAAACCCGGTTTCGTTGAGTTAGCTTTACTCTTTCTGGATTTCCAGTTTAGCGAAGTGTTCTTGCACGAGGCGATGGATGAAGCGATAGCGGTTCCCGACTCGTTGCAGGATGAGGCGTTCTGTGCAGTAGTCGAGGAATCGGGTGATATTCCAGGGCATTTCACCTGTTAGCCACAAGATGAGGCGGAGTGAAAAGTATTGAATAAAAGAGAATCCTGCAAATGTTCCAAATATAAGTCCTAGCACAAAAACATTATTTAATACCAGATTTGTCTCTAGCCTGAAAATAGGTGCTAATCCCGCAATTGTTCCTATTAAAAATAGGAACAGGAAAGCAATAAGTTGGTGGAATAATACATTGTCTCTTGAGATGTATTTTCCCTGTGAATATTTGGAAAATGCTAGTAATATCCATACAAAAGTCAACCCATATAAAATTGGCAAAATCAATAAAATAATTTCTATATTCGGTGATAATTTAGAAATGGAGTTGAGCAAACCAATGGAATAGGCATTTACAAATAAATTCATCAGGTCATGCCAAAAAGAAAACAAAACAACTATCGTCATCAAAAAACATATGACAAAAAATATTTTACAAGATTCAATATTCAATTTTTTAATTCCTTTTATCAAATTTAGAAAATTGATTTCCTCACCTCTAAAACAAGTCAACAAACCTGACACGCCTAATGCAGACACAAGCCACCTATGTAATGGATTCTCCCAGTATATCCAACTATTTGTGAGAGATTCTATATTGTTAATTGAATACAACATAAATAATGTGAGTCCAAAAGTAGTAAAAATTAATAACAATATAGATAAAAGCAGGAGTGACAATAAGATATTGCCAAATTTATTAGTTGCCAATTTTTTTGATAATTCTGATTCTGCAATTTTGTTGAATCCAAATCCAAGATAGAACAGGGATAACGACAAAGATATGAAAGCAATCAAACAAGTGAATATAACACTTAAGTAGTCGTTTATGGATAAAAGTTTTAAGTTATCAAAATTTTTATTTGCAAAGATTAAACCAAAAGAGAGATACAAAATTACTACAATAAAAAACACAAATAAATCATACCATATTTTATTTTGGTCTAACAAGGAAGGTTGCAATGAGTATATGCTAAATTCTTTTTGCTTTAAATTTTTATTTTCCAAAAAAAGAGAAATTCTAATCATAGCATTTTGAGAAAAAGATGCTTTGGGTTGTTCAGTAGTTTCATACAATCGACTTGGTATTTTCTGAGTTAGACGATTAACCCGATAAGCACCCAGCAAATAATCGATCGCCCTCCCTTCCGTGTTGCAATTCCGCCATTCCTCAACATCAATCTGCTGATAAGCAATACTCGAAATTGCTAAAAACAATGGATGACGAATAAAATTGACAATCTTCTCCGAACCCTTGATACTTTTCCAAAATTCCCCCAGATTGCTAGAGGCAAAATAATTCTGAATTTGCTCATTCGTTAAATCCTCCAAACAAATCGCCCCATTTAAGACCAGAATTTCCTCATAGTCCTCATATTCCTCTTTGCGACTGCACACCACCAAATGCAATGGCGAAAATTCACCCCCTAAAAACTGATTAATTGCCTGGACGCACTTCGTCTGACGTTCCGGTTGCAATTCATCCAACCCATCCAACAACAGCACTAACTCCTTCTCCCGAAGCCACTGTTCCCTGATTTCCTGACTCACCCCCTTACTCATAAGCTGAGACAGAACCCACTCCTTAATCGAAGGGTCATATTTTTTCTGTTCCCAGATTTTGGGAAACTCTCGTTTTGTCACCTCTTGCCAACTCGAAAGCTCCAAAATCACTGGAATCGGGGCATCATTATCCCCTTCTGCCCGCCCAATCAAGGCTTCTGCTAACTCTAATAACGTCGTGGTTTTGCCGCCCCCGGTTTGCCCAAAATCAGGAACTTGCCGGAAATTGTGGGATTATCAAACACATCCAGAATCGTCGTCTGGGGGGGTAACTGAACACTGCGCTGTTCCCCCACCTTCACCGACATATCCCAAGGACGTTGCACCTGCTGGGGTTGCTGTTCTTTGCCCAAATTCACGAACGCCGCCCGGTGGATAGACTGGCTTAAACGGCTTTCTACCTCGGTTCGCATCTGAGTCAATACATTTTGACGTTGGCGATATTCCTGTTTAGATAAC
>NZ_JAFLQW010000535.1 GCF_017313335.1 Phormidium pseudopriestleyi FRX01
AGCCAACATTCTGCTGAAAAGTAGCGACAACATTGGGATTGAATCTTGATGGAGTTGGTAGGGGCGCATTGACTACGCCCTTAAGGTTCAGATTCTGGACTCTTAAAGAATCCCACGCTCTTTAGACGTGGGAGTGTCAAGCTAATGTGACAGTGAACTCGATTTTCTGTTTCCGGAAGTTACGCGGATTCATACCCAGGATTTACCATTATTAGAATCTTGGCAAAATCAAGTAGAGTGGATGAAAGACCGATCGCCCTCGGAACTCAAAGAGTTAGCCAGCTTAGAATTACCGGATGAAGAGAACTCAGCCTCGACAGCAAATACCAATCCGGCTGAACCGCCTGTGGAACTGTCCCTTTATGAAACATTACAGCAAAAATCTCATTACGACTCCCTCCGGGATCAACTTCGCTTTATTGTAAAACCGGAATTGCGCCAACAACATGAATCTTATGTTTTTCAGCGCGCCAATGCCACGGGATATAATGCGTTAGCGCCTTCAAATTGGCAAGAAGTACCCGATTTGACAGTAGCGAATCTTTATCACTATTTTAAACAACAAGAACGCTACGCATAATCGGCAATGCTCTAAACAGTAACGGGCGATCGCAATTTTGGGGGAGGTTAGGTTGCGATCGCTGTTATCTTGTGTCATTTCATTCCCCAGAAGGTTGCGATCGCCCTTCTTCATCTCCAGAAATTCCTTCAAATTCTTTGGGAGTAGGCAGTTAATGGTTTACTCCCAAGGGAATCAAACCGCAGGTTTCATCCGTCATAACCAATCATTATTTTCGGACAGCAGTCTGGTTGCCTCCTCAGAACCGACCGATGGACTAAACAAATATCCCTGCATTTCATAGCAGTTCAGATTGAGCAAACAATCCCGCTGGACGGCAGTTTCTACCCCTTCAGCAACTACACTCATATTCAGCTTTTGTCCCAGGGTAATAATCGCCGAAACGATCGCCGCTTCTTTGGCATTAAGTGCGACATCCCAGACAAAAGACTTGTCAATTTTCAGCGTTTGGAAGCAAAATTTTTTCAGATAATTCAGAGAAGCATACCCAATCCCAAAATCATCGATCGCCATTGAAATCCCCATGATTTGAAACTGACGCAAAATGCTATCGGTTAAGTTCGGGTCATACATCGCCGTGGTTTCGCTAATTTCTAACCCTAACCAATGGGGGTCAAGGTTGGCCTCCCCCAGCATTTGGGAGACATTTGCAATTAAATCGGGATGGTGGAACTGACGAGTCGAGAGATTCACCATCATCCGAATCGGAGGTAATCCGGCATCCTGCCATGCTTTATTTTGCCCGATCGCCCGTTGTAACACCCACCAGCCTAATTTGACAATCTCACAGTTTTCTTCAGCGATCGGGATAAACGTATGGGGAGGAACTAATCCCAAATGAGGGTGTTGCCACCTCACTAAGGCTTCCATCCCTACCACAGTGCCGGTTTTGAGATTAACCTGGGGTTGGAATTCCAAAAAAAACTCTTCTCGTTTTAAAGCCTCATGGAGTGAATTGTCCAGGACCAGTAACTCAGAGGCTTGGGAACTCATCGCCGGAGAGTATATTTGGTAGTGATTCCGGCCCTGTTCTTTAACCCGATAAAGAGCCGTATCCGCATTTTTAATTAACGTTTCCGGGTCCTCTCCATCCTGGGGATAAAGGGCCAAACCAATACTGCCTGTAATATAGAGTTGGTTGCCTTCAATCTCAAAAGTCGGACGTAGACATTCCAGCAGACGTTGGGCAATCTGGGCGGCATCTTCCGTACTGGTAATTCCTTCTAACAACAGGATAAATTCATCTCCACCCCAGCGCACAATGATATCACGATCGCGCAGACAACTTCGCAGGCGTGAGGCAGCAGTTTGGAGGAGTTCATCGCCGACGGCATGACCGAGGGTATCATTAATGATTTTAAAGCGATCGAGGTCCAGAAACATTACCGCCAGTTGTTCTTTGTCCTCTTTGGCAATTTCGATCGCTATCGGTAGGCGTTCATCCAACAGTTGTCGATTGGGTAACCCCGTGAGACGGTCATGATAGGCTTGATGGCGAATCATTTCCTCTTGGTGATGACGGTGTAGCGCACCGCCTATACTTGCAGCAATCGCACTCAAAATCGAGACTTCACTTTTAGACCAGGGACGCTCAACTTCAATGTCATCAAACCCGATGTATCCCCAAAATTCATTATTCACCAGGATCGGAACCATCAAACTCGATCTCGTTCCCTCTTGGGCAAACAGTTTTTGCTCGGCTTGATTCAAGTTCTGGGCCAACAAACTCACAGTTTCACCGACTAACAATGTATTGAGGAGGCTTGAGCGCAACTGGACGACGGAACAGGCTCCACTTTTAAAACCCACATGGGGAGTTCGAGTCCACTCAAACCGAATCCACATCTGACAATGTTCTCCAGAGGTACAGTCGGAACAAGAGGAGAGGGTCGGTTGGGATTCCTGGCGACTGCCGAAGTTATACGCGGTGGTGGGATTGGATAACTCACAGATATAGACGCGATCGACCCCTGCTGCCTCTCCGAGGGTAGCAAGGGCATCTAATGCCGCTTGAGCAGTATTGGTATTGGTCAGCAGGTGATTCATCGCTTGGGCGACCCCCAGGAGTAAGTTATCCCGTTGGTGCAGTTCCGCCTCGGCTTGTTTGCGCTGGGTGATATCGACCACAGTGCCTTCATAACCGATGATTTCACCGTTGCTATCGCGAATTGTCCGAGCACATTCAGAAATCCAGATGATGCGGCGATCGCGTCGATAGACTTGGGACTCAAAGCCCCAGACGGTCTCTTGTTCTTGTAATAAGCGGCGAAACTCGGACCGGCGCAGGGGGTCCACATAGAGTTGATGCTCGATATCGGTCAAGACTTCGATTAATTCTTCCGGGGAATTATATCCATAGATAGAGGCCAACATGGGATTGGCGGTGAGGTATTGACCACTAGGAGTGGTTTGAAAAATCCCCTCCACGGCATTTTCAAAAATGCTGCGATATTTGCGTTCAGCCTGCCGGAGGGCTTCTTCGGTTTGTTTGCGTTGATAATAACTGGAGAGCATTTGGGCAATTACCCGCAGGAGTTGAGCATGGCTGGCGGACCAATTGGATTGAATTTGGCGATCGTCAAATCCTAGAAATCCGACTAATCGTTCTTCCTGGGAAAAAAGTGGGACGATTAGCAGGGATTGGATATTTTGAGAGAGGAAGAAGGCTTTTTCGGCATGGGCTGCTTTTGGTAGCCACTCGATATCGCAGATATCTAAGAGTTCCAGGGCAGTGAGTTGGTCCATCAGCCAGGGGAAATCGGCAGATTGGAGGTTTTGGCGGTTCTGGATTTGCGAAATGGCCGGAGTGGAACACCATTCATAAGTGTTGCTAAATTGACTGAGGCGATCGTCGAACTCGAAAATATAGGCCCGTTCTACCCCGGCAGCAATCCCGACTCGGGCGAGGATTTTATCGAAGTTGGGTTCTCGGGTGGAGACGAACAACCGGGAAATTTGAGATAATGCGGCTTCGATCGCCAGTCGCTGATGGAGTTGTTCTTCAGCTTGTTTGCGTTGGGTGATATCCCGAGAATTGATGACAATTCCTTGGATGCTGGGATCATCGAGGCGGTTATTGGTTACGGATTCTAAATAAACCCAAGTTCCATCGGCATGGCGAAACCGATATTCAATGGGTGTTAAGGATAAGCAGAGTTCCGGGCGATCGTTCAGGGTAAGGGGCGAAAAATCTGCCATGATTTTCGAGGGATGCGGGTTATTAAATTTGGAGGGGTGCAGCGATCGCGTTCCTGTGGCTGCTTTGGGTCTAGGCATGAGCACTTCGCGAACCATTGCCACATCTTCGGGATGGACGTAATCCAGGAGGCAGTTACCCAGTAAGCTATCGGGTTGATATCCTAAAATGCGATCGAGGGAGGGAGACCCATATAAAATTTTGCCGTCTGCGGATAAAATGGCGATGGTGTCTGAGGAGTTTTGCACCAAAGCTGCAAACCGTTCTTCTGCCCGTTTGCGATCGGTAATATCTTTGACCGTGCCTTCATAAGCCAGGATTTTGCCTTGAGCATCCCGGATCGTCCGCGCATTTTCAGAAATCCAGATGATGCTACCATCTTTGCGATAACACTGAGATTGGAAGCCCCACACCGCATCTTTTTCTTGTAACAGGTGATTCAGTTCAAGCCGTCGTGAGGGATCCACATAAAGCTGATGTTGAATATCCCGAATTGAATTCATCACTTCTGCGGGTGACTCGTACCCATAAATATGCGCCAGGGTCGAGTTGACGAGGAGGTATTCCCCGGATGGGTTGCTTTGAAACATTCCTTCGATGGAACGCTCAAAAATATTCCGATATTTTTGTTCAGCTTTTCGTAAGGCTTCTTCTGAGCGTTTCTGGAACAGTACGGATCCCAGTCCAGTGAGAATTTCCGAGACCAATTCAATGATCCGCTGATCTTCTGGGTGGGACTCCACCATGAAGAAGACAAGGACGGTGAGAATTTCGTCGTTAGCCAGAATTGGAACGCCCAAGGCTGCTTTGATGCCCAGTTTTCGGGCGAGTTTTGCCCGATTAAAAATGGCCTGGGGCAGTTCAGATACATTTTTGGCCCATTCTGGCTGTTTTTTCACCCAGACTCTTCCGGGTAAACCGATTCCCGGTAAAAACGTGAGGTTTTCACTTTGTTGGCGGAATCTTTCAATCTCTGGCAAGGGTCGCCCAAAGCTGTTGATTTTTCCCACATACCATGCAGGGCTACATTCAAGGTATCCGCCTTCGGAATTGAAGGACCAAGCTTCTCCATAATCCCATCCTGCAATTTCGCAGACTCGTCGCAGGGCCAAGCTTAATGCGGTGTCAAAATCCTCAGCTTGTGCAACGCAGAGGGTTAGTTGTTGTAAAACAGAGGCGCGGCTTGGGTTCATAAGTTCTGGGCTGGATTCCCGTTTGCTGATCTCTTGGCTTGTGTCAAGAATCCCGCAAATGCTGCCTTCTAGGTTTTGCATGGGTCGTCGTCTCACGCTATTGGTTTGGGATTGAGAAATCGGTAGGCAGGATTGGGATAGAGTCGCTGTAGATTGCACAATTAAGCGATTTTTCCTGCCTTTGGCTTCTAGGAGAAAGCCGGTCCTTAACACTCTGGACTCACCAGATCCGGTCGGGCTGGGCTGCCAGTGAACAGGGTTGAGGAAACTGAGGGTCCGTTCAGGTCGCCTCTTTTCTAGGGAGAAGCCTGCTGGAGTCGGTATTCAGTCAGTCCCCTGAATGCCGTTTTTCCCTTCGGCAATACTTGAGGGGCCTGAACCGTTGGCAGCCATTCAGCAAAACTTCCCTTGAACTGATTTGGGTCTCTCAAGGGCTAAATTGGAAGCGCCATCATTTCTCCCGAGTAACGAGAACCCTTGAGGGAACTGTTCTAGCCTTGCCCAACTTGAATCCGTTAGGTTTCTGATTGCAGTATTGAAATCATTTTGTTGAACCACGGCACCGACTGCATCTGAATGAGACATCTGAAGGGCCAATGCTAACTGAGAAAGAAAGCTTTTAACTTCTCTAAAAGAATCTATCCTATATCTCGTTGTAATTTCGGCAACAAATTACACAAAAAACAATTATTTTTAACTTAATCTTAAAGAATTAGACCTTTACCTCAAAAGTGGATTTTTGGCAAGATTGATTTTTAAAAAAAACGTAAACTTTTGTCAACAAATTGTTGAGTAAACTCATCAATGAGAGATAAGGTATCATAAAAGTTATCCCCTCAATTCCTGGGAATGATTGGATTGGGTTGGGACTCCTGATCATGAATTATCGGCGATTGGCTTTGAGCGAGCTATCAGGGTCACAAATTTTTTGCAATTCATTTAATCAAAATCAAGGCTGTGAAATCCGGCGATAAATGTCAGGAAGGAAAAGCTTTTCACCCCCCATGCAGCCGAAGAACACCACTCCCCTCCAAGCCGCCGAATTTTTGCATTAATAAAGTGAATGTTACCCTGATTTCTCCCCTCCACTCACCTTTCATGCCGGGGGGAAACCACCAGGAAGCCAGGGACTTGTTGTTATTTGTAGTGTAAGTGAATCCCAGTCACTGGGGTGATTTCTACAGATTTAATTCATAATCTGGGAGGATCATCTCAGGTTTGAGGGGCGATCGCCAAGACAGTCAAGATAAAATACAAAAGCTCATCTGTGATCCCTATCCTTAGAATCATGTCTCTTGCACCGTGGCGATCGCCCCTGAACCATGCCCTCCATCGCAACCGTAGCCGCCCCGAATCTCGCTACTTCCAACTCGCCACAATCCGCCCAGACGGAACTCCGGCTAATCGCACCGTTGTCTTTCGTGGCTTTTTAGAGGAAACCAACCAACTCAAAATCGTCACCGATGCCCGCAGCCAAAAAGCCCAACAAATCCCCGCCCATCCTCATGGGGAAGTCTGCTGGTACTTCCCCATCACCCGGGAACAGTTCCGCCTCCAGGGTCACTTAACCTTAGTAGGCCCTGATGCCTCAAACCCGACCTTACAACAAGCCCGTTGCCGGGAATGGCAGCAACTCTCCGACAGTGCCCGAGGCCAGTTTTCTTGGCCCGATCCCGCTGCACCCCGTGGCGATCGCGATGATTTCTCTCCCCCAGTCCCAGATACCAGTCAACCCCTGGCCCAGTTTTGTTTACTCTTACTCGATCCAATCACCGTAGATTGGTTAGAATTGCGAGGAGAACCCCAAAACCGCTGCTTATATCAATTCAATGGCGATCGCACCTGGTCTCAGCAAGCGATTAATCCCTAAAAATCAGGGTCAACCTGCCTCAAATCCTCCTTTTATTCATCCCTCTCACCCTCCCTTATAAAAAGTTTTGAGAGCAACTCATCAAAATTTTGATAGGTAAAAACCCAGACCTGAACGATAGTCTCGAAGGGTCTTCGTTAGAATAAGCAACATATCCGATGAAAGCATCTAGGGGACAAATGGGCAATCTTGTGGAAAACAACCCGTTAAAAAATACCACTCAGACGAGTCAAGCCCCGCCACAGCGAAATCGAGTGGATTATCTGAGGATTAGTTTAATTGACCGCTGCAACTTTCGCTGTCAATACTGTATGCCAGAAGGGGCCGAACTGGACTATATCCGGCAACAGGATTTACTCACTCGTGAGGAACTCTTAACATTACTCAAAGAAGTCTTTATCCCCGTCGGATTTACTCGGTTTCGGTTAACCGGGGGGGAACCCCTAATCCGTGCAGATGTGGTGGAAATTGTCGAGGCGATCGCCCATTTACCCCAAACCCAGGATTTAGCCATGACTACCAACGGATTTTTCCTGGCCCAAAAAGCCCAAACTCTCTATGATGCGGGACTGCGGCGGATTAATATTAGCCTGGACTCTCTCGAAGCCCAAACCTTTGATTTCCTAGCCGGAACTCGCGGAAACAGTCGCTGGCAAAAAGTTTGGGATGGAATTCAGGAAGCCTATCGGGTCGGATTTAACCCTTTAAAATTAAATGTAGTGGTAATTCCCGGTGTCAACGATCGCGAAGTTTTAGATTTAGCGGAATTAACCATTGCCCGAAATTGGCACGTTCGGTTTATTGAATTCATGCCGATCGGGAATGGGGAATTATTTGGCGACTGCGGTTGGATTCCCTCGGAAGAACTGCGCCAACGAATTCGCGATCGCTGGGGATTAACTGAAGGACAAGTCACCGGAAATGGTCCTGCGGATGTGTTTCAGATTCCCCATGCCAAAGGCACTATCGGATTTATTTCTCAGATGTCTGAATGTTTCTGCGATCGGTGTAACCGAATGCGCTTAAGTGCCGAAGGATGGTTACGTCCCTGTCTCCTCAACGAAACCGGCCAAATTAACCTCAAAACAGCCCTGCGCCAGGGTATTCCCCTCCCAGATATCCGCCAGCAAGTCGCTAATTTACTCGAACTCAAACCCGAAATCAACTACAAACAGCGAGACTCCGGTACCGAAACCGGCAGCTACAGCCGTACCATGTCGCAAATTGGAGGATGAGGGATGGGGAAGAAAGTTTGTAGTAACGACTTCAGTCGTTACCGCGTGAAGAAAGCGATCGCTTTCTTCACGCCCCTTTGGATGCTCTACCTCCAGTCCGATAGCAGGCACTTCCTCCGCCAATCGTGCTTGACACGGCTGCAGCCGTGACACGATCGCAACGACTAAAGTCGTTACTACAAACTTTCCTATCCTCCCTATCCCTCATCCACCCAGGACAAATGACAAATGACAAATGACAAATGACAAATGACCAATGACCAATGACCAATGACCAATGACCAATGACAAATGACCAATGACCAATGACCAATGACCAATGACAAATGACGGTCTCCCCCATCCCCAAACTAAAAGCCCCCTTGCTGACGGGTTTGGGGGCTTTTGAAAATATCTAGTTAGGCTGCGCGGTAAGAAGCAGCGAGTCTCGAAAAATTAGGCTTGTCGAGAATAGTATTCAACCACCAGGAGCTCATTAATTTGTAGCGCAATCCATTCCCGCTCAATAACTCCATTCACCTTGCCTTCTAGTTTGTTTTTGTCAAACTCTAAATGGCTAGGCATATTGGCTAATCCAGGAGATTGCAAGTTAGCTTGGACCATCTGGCGAGATTTTTCCCGGTCTCTGACTACAATTTGGTCTCCAGGACGGCAATTGTAGCTGGGAATATCAACAACCCGACCATTGACGGTGAGGTGACCATGATTGACCAATTGCCGTGCAGCAGGAATCGTCGGTGCCATCCCCATACGGAAAATGGTATTATCCAGACGCATCTCTAACTGTTGTAGCAGCACTTGACCCGTAGAACCCGTGACGCGACGGGCACGGCGAACATAGCGCAGCAGTTGCTTTTCGCTCAGACCATAGTTAAAGCGCAGTTTTTGCTTTTCTTCTAAGCGGACTGCATATTCCGATCGCTTTTTGCGGGCTTGCCCGTGCTGTCCTGGGGGATAGGCGCGCTTAGGAGTTTTGCGCGATAATCCGGGCAGTTCTCCTAAACGGCGGACTATTCTCAGTCTCGGGCCTCGATATCGTGACATTCCTTTTCCTCGTCAGTTGTTACACAGTTTTCCCAGACTCTCTAGTATAGATCTTTACTAGGTTCAGTTTCAAGTCTAACTTTAGATGACTTTTTGCTCAGAAACATCGGTTGAGGGTCAAAAGTCCTGTTTTTTGTCATGAGGAGTCTTTAATAATGATGATTCGGAAAATTCGCGATCGCCAGGAAACAAGCGCCCCAACTCATCCCCATCCTCCCCTACAACAATGGCGCAAGGGTGGACTGTTGGGGCTTTCCCTCGTGGCTCTAACTATGGGCTTAATTCCTTTAAATCCTGCACCGGCAGCGGCTCGAAATAATGCTTATAATCGCTGTGCTGCCGAGTTACTAGATCGCCAACTCTCCCCTGAGACTGTGGCCCTTGCTTGCTCTGCGGCCCTACGCCCAGAAGAAATCTCTGAATGCGTGGTTAAGATTGATCTCCGCACGGATATTTTGGCGGAGGATGCCCTGACTCGCTGTCAGCAGGTGCGTCGTCCTCTGGAGTTGGCAACCTGTGTGGTGGATATTAGCGATCGCACGGCAGAATCTGAAGCCCCGTTAATTCTCGATTTCTGTCGCCGCAGTTTATTGCCCGCCCAGTTTTCGCGATGCGTGGTGGGGTTACAAAATCAAATTGATTTGGTCACCTCTCAGGCGATGTCGGTTTGCATTGATACTCGCGATCGCGTGGTTTCCCCTCTGCCTAATTTTATCCCCGGCAGGGAACCCCCAGCCCCTACTCGCCCCTCTCCCAACCTTCCCTCTACTTAATACCCAGCCCCTACACCCTCAAGGGTGGGGCTACACGGACAAAGCCCGCACTTCGACCCTTCGACCCCCTTCGACCCCCTTCGACCCTTCGACTGGCTCAGGGCTCAGGACAGGCTTCGACTGGCTCAGGGCTCAGGACAGGCGGGGCTCAGGACAGGCTTTGCTCAGCACAGGCCTGCGCGGACTACCCTAAAAAAAAGACTGTTACAGCCGGATTGGGTTTGCCACAGCCCGGGTTTCCAAAAAAATGCCCTCATTCCCCTTTAATACAGGAATGAGGGCATTTTTGCTGATGACGAAGATTAGGAGTGACACTCGCAACCCGAGTGACCACATCCGGTTCCATCTACATGACCATTGGCACAGGCATCAGAACAGTAAGGCTTGCCATCTTTCATCACGGCTTTATCCATCGGAACCACGCACAGGCAGGATTCACAGGCGCATTTCATTTGAGTTACGGTCGTCATTACTTAACTTCCTCGTTTTATTCTGAATTCATCTTAACACATGAACAGTCATTCATGTATTTTTTTGACTTTTTTTTAGAAATTGGGGGTGACGGCCCGGAATTTTAGGTTGAGAAAGGCTAAAAGCCTGTGGTGGTAAGGACTTAAAAAAAGTTTTACTTTAGGGGTTGTCAAAACAGTTAAGTTCAGGTTATAGTAATTTCAGTGACGCGGGATAGAGCAGTCTGGTAGCTCGTCGGGCTCAATACGCAAGTTAACTAAACGCTTAATAGTTAGCATTGCGATGGGCTGCATACTAAGGAAACTGGTATGCGATCGCCTCTCAAATTCGGGGAAGCCGGTAGCGCGGTAATCCCGAGCCAAGCTCTGAACAAGAGAAGGTGTAGAGACTCGATGGGAGGCACCCTAACAGTAAGGCTGAGGGTGAAGGGAGAGTCCAGACCACAAACTGGAAAAATCCCAGGCAACGAAAGTTGTAGATGGTACGCATAACCCGAAGGTCGGTGGTTCAAATCCGCCTCCCGCCATTACTAAAATAAAACCCTGTAATCGTAAATGATTGCAGGGTTTTGTTTTTGGTCGTTGGTCATTGGTCATTGGTCATTGGTCGTTGGTCGTTGGTCGTTGGTCGTTTTCAGTCGTACTCTTAGTTCGTAGTAACGACTTCAGTCGTACTCTTATGTTCGTAGTAACGACTTCAGTCGTTATCCCAGGGTTGCGATCGTAAAATCCACACTGTAATAGGAGAGGTGGAAGTGCAACCCCAGCCGTTAAAATGGAGAAAGTAAAGAAGGGCGATCGCGTATCGGAACTGTTTGCCCCCGGTTGCCCCACGAATCAAAATCTATAAAAAAAGTGGGATAATTTTATGGCAGTTAAACTGCAACGACCTATTTTAATTGGCGGTTTGGGCTTATCCTTTGGTCTTTGGGTGATGGAAAGTTTGAATCACTCCTGGGGAGAAGCGGGGGAATTTGGGGTACTCGGCGCGATCGCAGTCGGGACCGGATTTTGGTTATTCAAAAAACGGTCACCGGCAACCATCAAACCGATCGCAGCTGAATCGGTAACCCCAGAGATGCTGGAACAAGCCAAAACTAAAGCGGGACTGGCGATCGCCAAGATAGAGGCAGAGGCAGGGGATGCCAAAATCATTGCCGACTTAAGAACTCGCCTAGGACAACTCTCACCGGATGCGACTCGGAATGCACTGCATCTGGCGATCGCCGGGGGTAAAAGTACCGGCAAAACGACAGTAATGCAATGGTTGCAGTCGAACTGGCAGTCCCAAACCGATAAAACCCTGACCTTTTCGGAAATTCCTGCCTTGTTTACAGCCAGGGATGCAGAGGAAGAGTTTCCATTACAAGCAACTGCGGCATGGAAACAGGCAGTTGCTGCGGATGTGGTGGTATTCTTGACCAGTGGTGACTTAACCGACTCAGAATTTCAAGCAATCCAACAACTGACGATAGCAGCCGTCCCGGTTTTGGTAGCCTGGAATAAAAAAGACCAGACTTTACCGGAACAACAGGCGGGAATCTTGCAACGTGCGATTGATCGCCTGGGATTGACATTAAATCCTGAGAATGTAGTAGCAATTTCGGTGGCACCAAATCCGGTTAAAGTGCGGCAGCATCAAAGTGATGGGACAACCGTTGAGACAATGGAACAACCGGAACCGGAAGCGACTGCCTTAATGACGCGGTTACAGGAGATGGTGGCACAAGAAAGTCAGCAGTTTATGATCGCGCAAAGTTACCGGCAGGCGATCGCCTTAAAATCGGAGGCACAACAGATATTAAACCAACTGCGTCGCGATCGGGCTATGCCAGTCATTGAAAAATATCAGTATATTTCCGCTGCGGCAACCTTTGCCAACCCGGTAGCCGTCCTAGATTTGTTAGCCACAGGTGCGGTTACTACCCAATTAATTGTGGAATTAGGGGAAATTTATCAGCATCCCTTTTCCTTTGACCGAGAAAAGGCGATCGCATCGGCAATGGGGGAACAATTGGTGAAACTCGGAGTAGTGGAACTGTCTACCCAAACCATTTCAGCTATCCTCAAAAGCAACGCCGTCACCTATGTTGCCGGGGGAGTTGTCCAAGGAATTAGCGCCGCCTATTTGACTCGGTTAGCGGGTTTGAGCCTGATTGAATACTTCCAAGCGCAAGACGTGAGTGCGGAGTCGGGGATTAATTTGGAACAACTGAGTGAAACCTTAAAAACGGTGTTCCAGCAGAATCAACGGATGGCATTTTTGCAAGGATTTGTCAAGCAGACTGTCACGCGATTAGTACCCGAATCGAAAAAGTCGGAAAGCCTCACTGCACAAGTGAAGGCTTTACAGGAGAATAGAATAGCAGAGAGTGTAGGGATTTCAAACCTTGAGCCAAGCACCTAAGACCCCCAACCCCACCCCATCTTCTGCCGATTTGAATGGTTCAAATCGGCAGGATGTCCAGTATATGAACCGAGCACGCGCCAGCATTCGGCAGGCGCAGTCTTTCTATTCGCAATATCGGCGATCGCGACAGCAGAGTATGGATGTCAAGCAGCTTGCAGCGATGCAGGCACAACTCGATCGCCTTTCGGCAACCCTAGAACGACTCGATGGCGGGATGATTCGCATTGCCGCTTTTGGGTTAGTCAGTCGGGGTAAATCTACGGTGTTAAATAGCTTGATGGGTCAAAGAATCCTGACAACGGGACCGATTCATGGGGTGACTCAATGGCCGCGATCGGTGCAGTGGGATGTCGGGGGTAATCTGGCGGTGGAGTTGATTGATACGCCAGGATTGGATGAGGTTGAGGGTCAAGTGCGATCGGAGATGGCGCGGAATATAGCTGGCGCTGCGGATTTGATTTTATTTGTGGTTTCTGGGGATATTACTCGGACGGAATACGAGGCACTCTGTGAGTTGCGGCGGACTCAGAAGCCGTTGATTTTAGTGTTTAATAAGATAGATTTGTATCCGGAACAGGACCGGCAGGCAATTTATCGACAATTACAGTATTTTGCCTCTGCCAAGCAGAAGCGGAAACAGGCTGAGGTAGGGATAGAGGATGATTGGGTTGAGGTGGATCAGACGAAGGGCGATCGCCTGCCGCATCAAGAGGATATTGTCATGGTAGCGGCGGACCCGTCCCCGTTGCAAGTGAGAATAGAATGGCCCGATGGTCGGGTGTCTTACGAGTTGGAAACACCGCTACCGCAGATTGAGCAATTGAAGGACAAGATTTTGCAGGTGGTGCAGGAACAAGGGCGATCGCTGTTGGCGATTAATGCCTTAGTGCAGGCGAAAGAGGCACAAGAAGAGTTAGCGAAGGCGAGTATAAAATCGCGACAAGAACAGGCAGAGACGTTAATTTGGCGCTTTGCTCAGTATAAGGCAGCAGCGGTGGCATTGAATCCGTTGGCCCTGTTTGATGTATTGGGAGGTGCGATCGCCGATTTGCTATTAATTCGGGCATTGGCGCGGTTGTATGGATTGCCGATGACGGGATATGAGGCGGGTAAGTTATGGCAGCAAATCCTATTTAGTAGTGGTGGGGTACTGCTGAGTGAATTGGCGAATGGATTGTTTATGGGATTTGGGAAGAGTGCAGCAGCGATTATCGGTGCATCAGGAGATGTAGGGGGGATGACTGGATATGTCGGCGCGGCGATCGCGCAAGCATCCGTAGCGGGATTTGGAACCTATAAAGTCGGACAAGCCGCACAAGTCTACCTAGAACAAGGCTGTACCTGGGGACCATTGGGTGCAAATACCGTCATTCAGGATATTTTATCCCAAGTCGAACCCAACACCGTCTTGTATCGTCTCCGAGAGGAATTGCAGCAACAATTAGAGGTGAAAAGCTAATCAATCCCGCACCCTGGAAGGGTGGGGCTATACGAACAAAGCCCGCCTGCGCGGGCTAATTTCAAACAACTCTTAACAAGCCAATTTAAAATAATTTTCCCACAATTCCAACTCCCCCCCTTAGCAAGGGGGGGCTGGGGGGGGGTTCCCTCCAAATCCCCCAACAATCCTAAGATAAAATCAAACCTAAATCCAAAACAAAACCGGGCAACACATCTTCCCCAGATAGGGTTTCAGGAGACTCAATAATTTCCACATCTTGCCCAGGACGATAAATTTCCACCCGGATATTTTGACGGTCAATTAACCAGCCTAACCGCACCCCATTCTCCAGATATTCTCTCATTTTATCTTGTAACTCGTTCAAAGAATCACTAGCAGACCGTAACTCCACCACAAAATCAGGACATAGCGGAGCAAATTGTTGTTTTTGTGCCTCCGTCAACCCATCCCACCGCTCTTTTTGAATCCATGAAGCATCCGGCGAACGATTTCCCCCGTTAGGCATTTTGAATCCAGCAGAAGAGTCAAAAGCAACTCCTAAATCATTGGTATCCGTCCAATTGAATAACTGCTGAATCAGTCTACCATTCCGATTGCCCGTATCGCTACCCGTCGGCGGCATAATGATTACTTCTCCAGTTGCCGTGCGTTCAAAGCGTAAATTGCGGTTGTTTTGACAGAGTTCAAAAAACTGCTTATCGCTTAAATTCAGATTTAATTCTAATGGAACAAATGTTTCTAGGGTTGCCACTTCCATAGTTTTATGCTAATCCTTTGTTTAAGTTTTTGCCATCGAGGTACACGATTTTCTGTCAATATAAAATCGGACCTAAATCCAGAACAAACCCGGGCAATAAATCTTCCCCAGATAGAGATTTAGGAGACTCAATGATTTCCACATCTTGCCCAGGACGATAAATTTCCACCCGGATATTTTGACGGTCAATTAACCAGCCTAACCGCACCCCATTCTCCAGATATTCTCTCATCTTATCTTGTAACTCGTTCAAAGAATCACTAACAGACCGTAACTCCACCACAAAATCAGGACAGAGGGGCAAAAATTTCTCTCGTTGGGCGGGAGTTAAAGCATTCCACCGGGTAATATTAACCCAAGACGCATCGGGGGAACGATTTCCACCTTTGGGTAATTTAAAACCACCGTTCGAGTCAAATGCCTTCCCTAAATTATTCTGCCGACTCCACCCTTGCAACTGATAAGAGAGTTCAATATTTCGATTGCTGGTTTCTCCTCCAGTGGGTGACATAATGATTAATTCTCCAGTTGCCGTGCGTTCAAAGTGTAAATTGCGGTTATTTTGACAAAGTTGAAAAAATTGCTCATCGGTTAAATCTAGGGTTAATTTCACCGGGGTAAACGGTTCGAGGGTTACCACTTCCATAGTTTTATTCCAATTGTTTATATAAGGGAACGAGTTGGACCATTTCCTGTTGATATCTATGTTAACCCATTCAGCACAGACGGCAACGGGGGAGATTGAAAAAAGGCTCTCAGCAAATGGGCTAAGTTCTGGTAAAATTAGCGCAGGGAATAGGGAAGGATGAAAAATGAACGACCAACAACCAATCTTGCCCTGAGCCTGTCGAAGGGGACCAACAACCAATGACCAACAACCAATGACCAATGACCAACAACCAATGACCAACAACCAATGACCAATGACCAACGACTAAACTCCGAATCTAGCCCTAGCTTTATTTCTCCTGCGTTGCCGCCTAGTTTTATGGCGGAAAATCCTCCTGCCGATCGCCCGATTCGGTTGGGGATTATGGCATCGGGGAGTGGGAGCAATTTTGAGGCGATCGCCGCTGCAATTTTCAGCGGGCAACTCCATGCCAAAATTCAAGTGATGATTTACAATAATCCCCAAGCCAGGGTCTTAGAACGGGCGAATCGATGGCAGATTCCAGCGGTTTTCCATAACCATCGGGACTATAAACGTCGAGAAGATTTAGATGCAAAAATTATTGAAACTTTGCACGAGCATGATGTAGAATTAGTGGTGATGGCCGGTTGGATGCGGATTATGACGCCGGTTTTGATTGATGCGTTTTCCAACCGAATTTTGAATATGCACCCGAGTTTATTACCCAGCTTTAAAGGGGGTCAAGCGGTGGAAGATGCGATCGCCGCTGGGGTAAAAATTAGCGGTTGTACGGTGCATTTGGTCGCGGCAGAAGTGGACAGTGGGAAGATTTTAATGCAAGCGGCGGTTCCGGTGTTTCCTAATGATACAAGAGAGAGTTTGCATGGGCGAATTCAGGTCCAGGAACATCGGATTTATCCCCTGGCGATCGCAATTGCTGCGGGTGGCATCCATCGGCGATCGGCGCGGTGAACGAGGATTGTCAGCGTTTAGATTAATCCAGCGATCGCCCTTCGTTGCCCGTTTTATCGAGTTTCCACAACACACTGGAAATCAAATTGGTCACAATGTGCGCTGTGATGGGAACAAATAAATTCCCGGTTACTAGCGCACTCCCGCCTAAAATGAGTCCGACTACCGTTGCCCAAACCATGTAGGGCCATTGTTGGAGTCCACTCAGGTGCAACAAGCCAAAGCATAAACTAGAGAGGATTAACCCGACGGCATTTAACCCGACTGCCGGAAGCATCACCCCGCGAAATAACACTTCCTCACTCAGTCCCGGTAATAGTCCCAACCAGACTAAATCCGGCCAGACTAGGGGTTCTAAAACGATTTGTAGATAGAAGTCCGCACAGCGGCGATATCCCGGCCACAAGCGATAAACCAGTGAACTGGTGGCACTGATGGCGAGTCCTAACCCCACCCCACCGGCGATCGCGACTCCATCCCAACCCCAACCCAGTCTCGTGACATTCCCAAAGTATAGCCAGAGTTTGGCTATCCCAAACAAGACGATCGCCGTTACCCCCATCCCGATGAGAATTTGAGTGCGGGTAAAGGTTTCCAGTTGTGGATCGTTCGGAAGCTGTTCTGTCACGGCGGTTCTCGGTTTAGAATGTAGATAGATTGACACCAAGTGCTGAACTTTCCGATGCGAGTTCGGACATCGGCGATCGCCGTTAATCCGAAAGGCACTGGAGAGAGGAGAGACTTGGACTTAGGGCAGTTGGGGCAATTCCTGCCCGATGCGCTACTAACCAACCCAGGGCCTCTAAATAGGAGTTTACCTCAATTGCGGGTACTCCCAGACTCGCTGGGGGGACTTGCATCTGAGTTTGATTCTCTCGGACGGCAATAATCTGGGCAGATTGGTGACTTAAACTTAACACAGCACTGCCTCCGGCTGCTGTAGCCGGTATGACGAGGGCATCGACTTGTTCGACCCAGATATCCGAGGGTTGACAATGGGGGGATTTTGTGCTAAGAAATTGGGGAGCGCGACTCAGCCCAGCCAGAACACAGGGCAAGAAAGTATAGCCAATTTCTTCGGCAGCGGAACGGGGAGAGATATCCGGGTCGAGAGGAAGGGGTAACAAGGCAGGCGCGTGAGCACAGGGAATTTTGAAAGTGCGAACAATCAGATGACTGATCACAGCTTCTGCACCAGCAAGAGGATCGACGCCGGTTCCGTGGCGATAGTTGTGGAGGGCTTCGCTTTCCATATCATCGGGAAATCGGGCAACCACGGCGACTGCCTCCGCTTTGGCGTCTTTGATTAACCGTTCAGCGGCCCTGAGTAAGCTATCTGGATTGCCAATGGTTCCCCAACTTGCACCGGCAGCAGAAGTCCGTAATTCGACATTTAACGGTGCATCGGTGATGACATATTCAGTTAGATTTAAGCCTAAAGTTGCCCTCGCTGCATCGGCAGCTTGTAAGTGGCGAATTCTGAGCTCCGGTTCGATCGCACAATCGAGGATTAAACCGATGCGATTTTGATGGACAGGTTGCAGTCCCCAATCTCCCTTAGCAAAGCAGTCGAGGGCGTATCCTTCCACATAGAAAGCATTAGAAATCGGCCAATATAATTGTGCACCATTGAGGACATTGGGGTGCGTAATTAGGCGATCGCAAACTTGGGCGATCGCCCTCGCCACCGGCAAAGCATCTCCCGCATAACCCCCAATAGCCGCCCCTACTCCCGTAGGGACGATTAGCATAACAGTATAAGGACGTTGGATCATGGATTGGGGAGATAGGGGAAATGGGGTTTAAGTTCGTAGTAACGCCTTCAGGCGTTTCTTCTCCCCACTTCACCCTTCATCCCTTATCCTTCTTGTACCGTCACCACCGCTTCTACTGCAACTTTTCGAGTCTCTTCATCCACCGAAGTCACCGCCCAACGCAGGGGTTCTCCGCGCTTTTCCAGTTCCGTTTCAATGGCTTGCTGTAATTCAACAGGAGAGGCTTGTAAATCAATTTCAGCGGAAATAAAATGAGTCGTCATGGTTAAGAATTCCCTTGTACTTTATGGTCAGAATATTAACTCTTTCAAACCCCAATCTTAAAGATTAGTGACCGAATTGAGCTTCATAGACTTCATCTTCCTTTTCAGTCTCAATTTTGAGGTTTGAGCGCGGGTAAGCAACACACAAGAGGAGATATCCCTGCGCTTGCATATCTGTACCCACACCCATGCCATCGGATTGATCCACGGTACCTTCGCCGATAATTTTAGCCGCACAGGTAGTACAGACTCCAGCATTGCAGGAACTTGGCAGATCTAGAATTCCAGCAGCATAAGCGGCGCGAAGAATCTGTTTATCTTCTGGCACTTCAATAGTGTGGGAAGTGCCTTTATGGATAATTTCAACGGTATAAGTTTTGCCCATCGTCTCAGTTCCAGAAAATGACTTGCAGTGCGATTTTGCCCAATTTCTGAGCTTATCACTGATTGGGTTGTTTTACTAGCCTCAAGAATAATAGCCCTCCCCTTGGCAAGGGGAGGGTTGGGTGGGGTCTCCGGAGCCCTCCCCTTGGCAAGGGGAGGGTTGGGTGGGGTCTCCGGAGCCCTCCCCTTGGCAAGGGGAGGGTTGGGTGGGGTC
>NZ_JAFLQW010000475.1 GCF_017313335.1 Phormidium pseudopriestleyi FRX01
ATTTTGCTGACCGAATGCCACAGATACCACCGAGTCCGAATGACCGACAAGAGTATTGACACATCGCCAGATTGGGCGCATTGCATTGAGATTTGACTCTCCACGGGGAACCGGGAGTCCCGTCAGCACTACCGATGCTACAGGTATCCGTTTTCTCTCAGAATTATAGCGGCTCGGCGAAAAATTAGGGGGATTTGTCAGTTCTTCTTCTCGTCTTTCTGGTTTAGAGGGAGAGTCTTCAAGTTCCTGACTATTTTCTAACAGTTCTAAAACTTTTTCGATTTTAGGATCGGTCAAGGAAATCCGTTGATGATTGGTTCTTGAAACATCTTCTATCAAGCTGGATAAAACTGAATCTTTATTGTCTAATTTTTGCACTTCTTGATAAAGAGCTTCAGTATCAAAATCAATAATTTGAATAAAGCTCAAATAATTCTGAGGATAATTTAATATTTTTTTAATTTGATGAATAACTTTCTTGATATCTTCAATTGTTGAAAGTATATCCCATTGAAAAGCCGCAAAATTTTTAGTTTCATCCTCCAAAAAATCTACAATTATTTGATTCTTTTGAAGGGTTTCGGATAAGATTAAACTAACACAAGGCAACCAATCGGAACGAAAATTATTCCTGATTTGTTCCGGTAAAGCATCAATATAAAGTTCAGCCTCAATCTGTTTTTTTAGGTCCTGAAGTTGCTGACTACGAGTCCGGATATCCAAACTACATATTTCTTCGGCACTTCCACAAAGCATTGGACTCTGGGTAATATTTTTTAGCCAACATTTGCTTTCATGAGTGCCAAATGCCTCTTGCCGTAAAGCAGTTACCCGCCGTTTTAGCCATACCTGAATTTGACTGTATTCTGACCCTTTAATGGGAGCAGCCGGGGAAAACAAGTCAGTTTGTTGCAACTTAGCAGGGTGGAGGGCCAGGATAATCCCCTTAATCAGCGCTTCGATGAATACCAGCCGCACAGGAGAATTTTGGGGGAGAAATGTAGCATTCCGCCAAATGATAAATAAATGGCTTAATTGAGCAAGGGAAAGCTGACCTAAAATCCCAGAATTTAAAGCACCAGTAATTTTACCTCCAAATAAAGAGGTTCCCCAAATTAAGGCGCTTAGTTCGTCTAGCACGGATTTGTTGCTATTACTCAAGGTGTTGCTATCCAAGTCATTCACGTTTTCGTTCAATCCCATCGGTTCTTTAATCCGGCAGCCATTCTGGGCCGCCGATTGGATTAAAAAACGGGATTTTCCGAATCAAAGTCATCGTCAAACTCATTTACAAAGTTGTCAACGTTGGTCTCACCCGGCAGGGGGGTGCTAGATTCGGGGGAACTGGGAGTTTCAGCAAATGCTGGGTTCGCTGGACCCGGAATGGCTTCAATGATAGCGTCAAGCACTTTAGAGACAGAAATCACCTCCAATCCTAAGTCAGGAGGATTTTGGCCGTGGGGAACGATCGCCCGTTTGAATCCCAGTTTTGCAGCTTCGCGCAGGCGCAATTCTAATTGAGACACCGGACGAACTTGACCCCCAAGGCCAACTTCTCCAATAATCACGGTATGCGGATCAACAATGCGATCGCGAAAAGAAGCAACCACGGCGATCGCGACCCCCAAATCAGCCGCCGGTTCGCTGACATTCAAACCCCCAACAGAACTAACATAAGTATCTAACTTAGACAGAGGGACCCCAACTCGTTTTTCTAAAACGGCTAAAATTTGCACCAGTCGATTGCTGTCTATCCCAGTCGTAGCGCGACGCGGCGAACCAAAACTGGCCGGACTGACTAATGCCTGCAACTCCACCACAATGGGACGAGTGCCTTCGCAAGCCACAATGGTAGAGGAACCGGAGGAAAATTCCTCCCGACTGCCGATAAACAACTCAGACGGGTTAGCCACTTCTTTGAGTCCATTCGCCACCATCTCAAAGACGCCAATTTCATGGGTTGCACCAAATCGATTTTTCATCGATCGCAGCAGACGGTGACTGGCAAAGCGATCGCCTTCAAAAAACAGCACCGTATCCACTAAATGTTCTAAAACCCTCGGTCCAGCAATCCCACCTTCTTTCGTGACGTGACCCACAATAAATAAGGTAATATTTTCTCGCTTGGCAACCTGCATCAGCGCTGAAGTACATTCTCTAACTTGGGCGACAGATCCCGGTGCAGAGGTCAGAGAAGGAAAGTAAATCGTCTGAATACTGTCAATTACCGCCAAATAGGGTTTCAGAGATTCCAATTCCCGAAGTATTTCTTCGAGATCCGTTTCCGGCAATAAATAAAACCGGGGTTCTTCGTGCGATTGAGCCGTTTTAGCTGGTTTTACCGGCTCAAGGGGCGTTTCTAGCGTCGCCTGGGTTTCCTCTAGTTGCTCTGTCTCCTCTGGCTGATCCGTCAGTTGATTGTCGTTTTCCAGTAAGGGTTCTGGACTGATTTCAGGTCCAAAGGGATTTTCGGGTAGAGCAGCCGGGAGGGTGAGCAGTTCCTCTTCGTTGCCATTCAATCGTTCTATGTCTAACGTCTCATCAGCGATCGCCGGAAGTTGGGGGAGCTTCTCCTCCAGCACTCCATTGTCAACTCCGCTGATTAAGCGCTGAGCACGCAATTTTACTTGCAGTCCAGACTCCTCCCCGGAAACATAAAGGATCCGATGGTCTAACGCCAGATTACTCGCTACTTGCAGCAGCAGGGTTGATTTCCCAATTCCTGGCTCCCCACCAATCAAGACCAAGGATCCAGGGACAATGCCACCTCCGAGGACTCGGTCCATCTCTGGATATCCTGAAGAACACCGTGCAATGCTCTGTTCGGCAATCTGAGATAATTTAAACGACGATCGCGGTTGTCCCTCGGATTTGTTTTGATCTCCCCCGCCCTCGCGCATCCAGGAATTTCCACTTAAACTAGGCCGGGAAGGGTTGCTGCTAGGTGCCGGAACCACTTGTTCGACTAGCGACCCGTAAGTATCACAGGCGGTACACTTGCCAAACCATTGGGGAAATTCGGCTCCGCACTCGTCACAAATATATTGAGTTCGCTGCTTAGGCATTCGTTATTGATATTGACCCTGAGTAATGAGTGGAGGGAAAAAAGGCGATCGATGAATCAGCCGGGAGCCGTCAGATGGACTCATAAAGGCTGAAAGCAAGACAATCCAAATGGTACAGTATTAAAAATTAAAGATTAGATAAGACGCTTAAGGAGCCTTGAGTATCTTGGAAAACCATAAGGAAAAAATACTCGTAGTCGATGACGAAGCTAGTATTCGTCGAATTCTGGAAACACGGCTTTCCATGATTGGCTACGATGTGGTCACAGCGGCAGACGGGGAAGAAGCACTAGAAACCTTTCGGACGGAGAATCCAGACCTGGTGGTACTGGACGTGATGATGCCGAAGCTAGATGGCTATGGCGTCTGTCAAGAGTTGAGAAAGGAATCTGATGTCCCTATCATCATGCTAACAGCCCTTGGAGATGTGGCCGATCGCATCACGGGATTGGAGCTCGGAGCTGATGATTATGTGGTCAAGCCGTTTTCACCCAAGGAACTTGAAGCCCGGATCCGTTCGGTACTACGGCGAGTTGAGAAAACGGGTGCTTCTGGCATTCCCAGCTCGGGCGTCATTCATGTGGCGAATATCCGAATAGACACGAATAAGCGCCAGGTTTATAAGGTAGACGAGCGGATTCGTCTAACAGGCATGGAGTTTAGCTTGTTGGAATTGTTGGTGAGCAAGTCAGGGGATCCGTTTTCGCGATCGGAAATTTTGCAAGAGGTGTGGGGATACACCCCTGAGCGCCATGTGGATACTCGGGTGGTGGATGTACATATTTCTCGTTTACGCGCCAAGCTAGAAGATGATCCGAGCAATCCGGAGTTGATTTTGACGGCGAGGGGAACGGGATATCTGTTCCAACGCATTATTGAGGCAGAGGAGGCTTAAGGAGTTGAGGATTTAGAATTTTGAGTTCTAAATTCTCAAGAATTTTCCTGGCTCTGTTTCCGGCTCTGTGATGGGATGATGTTTTGAGTATGGCTAAACCGGATGGAAATGTAGTATTGCGGCGCTTACCCCTGGTTGCTGGTGGATTGGGCGGGGTGCTTTTTTTTGCAAATAGGGTTTTAAGTGTTGAAGTTACGGGTTCCCAAGCGCGATCAGATGTCTTGGGGGTGATTTTAAGTGCGTTGTTAATTTTAACGGGGTTACTTTGGCAGCAGGTTCAACCG
Organism: Phormidium pseudopriestleyi FRX01; assembly: GCF_017313335.1. GTDB lineage: Bacteria > Cyanobacteriota > Cyanobacteriia > Cyanobacteriales > Laspinemataceae > Laspinema > Laspinema pseudopriestleyi. Next base: position 4,245 of record NZ_JAFLQW010000475.1, read on the forward strand.
CGATCGCGTGAATCGGTGGAGTTGATCGGGGAAGAGGGGTTTGAACTGGCACCGGATTTGCCCGAACGGAGCAAAGCTGAACTGGCATGGGCTTCGTTAATGTTGCTGAGGAATACGGTAACGCGATCGCTGGTGGTGTGGTATGACGGGCGAGTTTTGCTGCGCCGGGGGATTTTAGGGCCGGAAAGGGAGGTCAAACCGGGGGCGATCGTGCAACGGGCGATCGCCCAGCAGAAGCCGGTTTATTTGGTGGCGCTCAAGTTATATCCCGGACGGATTGAGTTTGACTATTTACCGGAAAATACCCAGGGGGTGATTTGTCAACCCTTGGGCGATCGCGGGGTGCTGATTTTGGGGGCGAATGCTCCGCGTAGTTACACGAAACAGGATGAACGGTGGATTGAGGGGATTGCTGAGAAAATAGCCGAGAATTTGAGTCATTATTTAGAGGGTGGCTAAAACATGACTCAAGAATCACTGTTCAAAATAGCGTTGCACCCGTATTCATTTAAGAGCTTATGATCATTTTGTATTGGGTACTGATTGCCGTGATGATTTTGGGGGTCATCGGCGCTGTGGTGCCGGGGGTTCCTGGATCAAGTTTAATTTTGGGATCGATTATTATCTGGGCGATCGTTCAGGGTTTTGGGACCGTGGGTTTGGCATTAGGGGTGGCGATCGCCGTTTTAATACTCAGTGTGACCATCGACTTACTCGCCACCTATTTCGGGGCCAAACGAGGCGGTGCCAGCAAGTGGGGACAAATTGGGGCGATCGTTGGCTTTTTCTTGGGCTTTTTAGGGCTACTCCCGGCCTTACCAATTGGCGGACCTTTACTCGGCATTTTTATCGGCCCCCTGTTAGGCGCAATCATCGGAGAATACCTCTACCGAAGAGATATCAAAATTGCGTTCAAAGCCGGGATTGCCGTGGTCGTGAGTTCCGTCATCGGCAATCTGATTCAAGGAATCCTCGCCCTTGCCGTCGTCATCTTCTTTGTGGTCACAACTTGGCCGCCCCCGGGTTTAGGGTTATAGAAGAAATTGTCAAAGGGACTGGAAAAAGGGACTGGAAAACAGGAGTTTCCAGTCCCTTCGCCTTAAGTTCGCGCGTTTACCGTGCCCAACCCGTTCCCCGCCAAATCATAAAAAATAACACACTAGCAACCAACGCCCCCAGATTCCACTTCACCGAATTTTTGAGTAAATTCTGCCGCTGATTTTGGATCTGTTGTTGTGATTGAACCTGCACTCGTTCTTTCGCCGTGGGAATATTGGTAAGAATGTCTGCTTTAAGCTGTTCCGTATTTTCTCCATCTACCGGCAAACCCAAGCGATTCAGTTCCAGGGCCAAAGTTTGCAGTTGTTCCGGGGTTCCCGTTTGGACTTGCTCCTCAATTTGTTGTAATAGAGACAACTCTTGTTGAGCCTGCGTGTTAATTTGATTCGTGGTGTTGGTATTAATCCGCCCAGTATTGATAATACCCAACGGAATCAGCAACAGAGATAGCACCGCAAGTAATAGAGTTACCCAAGAGAGCATTTTTAGAACAACATCTTCTAATCTATTGCGGTTATAGTCTTCCCCAAAAAAAACAAGTGCTAGGCCCAATAA
>NZ_JAFLQW010000392.1 GCF_017313335.1 Phormidium pseudopriestleyi FRX01
GTGATGGTTGTGGGAGGTGAAAGTAACGGATCCCTGCCTTTGGAAACTGGCATCGATGGGGGAGAAGGGAAACCTTGCTGCGAGATGAATCTTCCCGAGTCACCTAACTTTTTGACAGTGGGGGGGTATAACCAAACGGAGACGATGGTGATTGGCAGCGAGGATGGGGATCTGTTAATTGGGGGTAATGGGAATAATGTGCTGTTTGGTAGCGGTGGCGATGATCAATTGTATGGCGAAGATGGGGATGATCATCTGTATGGAGCCGATCGCAATGATACAATACGCGGGGGGATAGGAAGCGAAGCGGAAAATACCCCGGGAGATGCCGATCGCCTAGAGGGTGGCAAAGGCAGTGACGAACTCCACGGCAACCAAGGGAACGATACTATCTTTGCCGGTCAAGGGGATGATACGGTATATGGTGGCAAGGATGAGGACTTAATCTGGGGCGATCGCGGTAGTGATATCCTCTATGGCAATAAAGGGAGTGATACCATCTTTGGTGGGAGTTGGATTGAATCCATACTAGAAAGCGATCGCGGGGATATCCTCTATGGCAATGAAGGAGATGATTACCTCAGCGGCAATGAAGGCAATGATACAATCTACGGTGGACAGAGTAATGATATCGCCTGGGGTGGAGCAGATCACGATCTAATGTATGGCGATCGCGGCAACGATACCCTCATCGGCGATGCAGGAAATGATACCATTTACGGCGGTCCCTCTGACCCCTCCCTTGCGGATCAAGATGGAGACGACTACATCGGTGGCGGATCGGGAAATGACTTCATCAATGGCAACCCAGGTTCAGATACAATCTGCGGCGGTGAAGGAGATGACACCATCCACGGTGGAAAGGGGAATGATTTTTTAGCCGGAGGTAGCGGCAATGATATTCTGATGGGCGATCAGGGTGATGATATCCTCTGTGGCGGGGATGGAGATGACACCCTAATCGGCGGTAGCGGTAGCGATCGCTTTATACTTGGGAATGGACGAGGGAGTAAGGCGATCGCCGACTTTGAATCCGGCATTGATCAACTCACTTTAGCTGATAATTTAACCTGGGGTCAACTCTCTATCCAGTCCCAAGGGGGAGTCACCACCATCAGCAGTGGAGGTAAAGTGATTGCCATTCTCCAGGGACTCACCCAGCTAACTGCCCAAGATTTTGAGCAAACTGGAGTGTAGGGTATCGATACCGTAGGCGATAAAAGGGATAAAAAGCCGGTTTCTCGACGAGATTTGTTGCTGTTTTAGCAGAGATTTGGTGGAGAAACCGGGTTGCTACCCAAGCTAATCTGCGATCGCCTGGGATTGCGATCGGGCTAAATAATCTCGATAATGGCGTTCGCGATTATTCCAAAAATCAGCGGGTATGCCTAAAATTTGCCCTAACTGTCGGGCAATTTCTGGGGTAATGGGTGCATTGCCGCTGATTAGGGAGGCGATCGCGATTTCTGAAATCCCCATTTTTGCGGCTAATTCTTCGACTGCGATCGCGCGTTCCTGCAACGTCTCCAGCAAAGTTTCCCCTGGAGGCGAGACCATATTGGGTTGATATTGATTGATAATGGATTGGGTCATGGTTCTGAAATTATTGATGGGTATCCTCCACATCAATAATTCTAACAGCAGTGACTTGAGACCAGTCGAGTCCCCCATCCTGTTTTTGAGGCACTGGATCGTTGGCAGGCTCAAAAATCAAGCGATAAGGGCCATCCAGATCTAAAGATAACTATCCACTACGATTACCCCGCAGTTCGTGACAGCGCCCTGGAAGATTTCGCATATCTTCTAGTATATCAACTGCACGGAGGTCATCGAGTCTTCTCTGAATGAGTTTGGCTCTAATTTGGCCTTGGCGCTTTTCTAGGAGATGGCGATCGTTAAACTCTTTTTTGAGTTTGCTCGTTCTAAAGATAATATCCATTCTTTTGTTAATTTCTCATATAACATCTGGATTCTTCCTTAATCGAAAAAAGAGAAAAAACCAGCACTAGACTGTTAAGGGGGCGATGCCCCCTCTCAGCGATGTCTAATTTCAATCGGTCTCTTCTAGTTCTATTCCATCATCGACTAGCATTTCCAACTTTTCCAGAACCTTCTCCTCCCATGCTTCTTGAATCTGATGGTTTAAATGGTTTTGCAAATCCTGTTTTTTGTCAAACCAATCCTCAAGTTTTTTCACAACATCTTTTTTATACCCACCCTTGTATTTATTACACTCCCACCAGAGCAAATAATCATCCGATAAAGGCGTTTTGAATATTTCCTCACCCCATGCCTGTGTGCTAGACAAGAAATCTTCGCGCCATATTTTCCAATTTACTAAAATTTCCTCCACAAATTCTTTTGCATATTCTTTAACAAGCGCATCGCTTTTTAAGACATCAATCCTCCCTTCAAAGCGATGAAATAGGGGATTAGTAGCTACCCAAGCTACTTCTCTTGCTCCCTTTCCCAGAAGCAAATAAATATCAAGATTATCATACCGCCCCCGTCGTCTCATCGTTGCCAGAATTGTTTTCTGGTGACTTTTTTCTATTTCCCTGATGAGACAGCGATAACTTGGCGATAATATCAATGGGTTTTGACTAGATTTATCCAAAAAGTTCTTGACCGATTCTCTAATTTTTTGATACGCTTTTTCAGAATTTGCTTCTTTTTGATTTTGAATCAGAATATTGCTAGCATTGATCGTCCCCCGTAATCGACTACATGACCTGTTGCGTAAATCACCAATTTTTTTGAGTAAATCATCAAATATTTCGGATGGATCGTCCTCGTCTGCTTGAGCATTAAAAAATAGAACTGGAATATCCTTTTCGTCGCAGTCTTTTAGCCTTGGCCGGATCTTATTATGGACTTCCTTCTTCTTTATCTCGTAAGCCTCTTCTATTAATTCGACAAAATCCCCGGTTTCGGGATTGGTAATTTCTTCAGCCTCAGCGTTTTTAGGAAGACATAGAATGAGCATTCGCTCTTGCAATACTTTTTGTGAACCTTCGTTAATCAGATTCTCGATGATATCGCAGATCTGAGAACTGGGTGCATCGTTAAAACTAGAACATAACACCGTAAGGGTTCGGGGATTATCAAGACAGTCGATGATGTCCCTGCGAATTGTAGTTCCTTCGTTATCCAGACCTCTGGTATCAATGATTTCTAATTCAAAGACAGAATCAGAGAACACTCGATCCGGTACGATAACATCCATCTGCTTCGGAACCGTAACTTCTGGGTTATTTCCATAATTGATAGCCTTAAATGTTTCTTTTAGCCATTCCATATCAGTCGGGTCTGAATTTTTCTCTTCAAACCAGATTTCCTCTCGCTTCCTGTCCTGGAGCCTTAGTTTTTCCTTAAATTTTGCTACTAAACTATCTGGGCTTTTACAAGATTTTACCAACTCTGACAAACCCTCATCATTTAAGTCTGCCATATTCAAGAGTAACCGCTTTATTTCTAGAGGAACGATTCCACCCAGATCTGCTTTTTCACGGTCCTGTTGTTCTTGATTTTCTGAAAAACACTGGACACATAAATCATTTATTGACTTATCAATCTCTTCCGGAGTCTGGGGCTTAATTCGGACGCCCAGCTTCTCTCCAACTTTAATGCCAACTTCACACACAGTTGTACGGCCAGCGGCGACTGAAAGAGCATTTTTAAGTGCAAATTTTTTGGCTTTAGGAATGAGCAGCCCTGTGATATGGCAAATCGCTGTTGTCTTCCCAACACCAATAGAACCTACATAAGCAATGGAATGTTTAAGAGACCCCAAATATTCGGCTTCTTGCTGAATTCGTTTTTGATGCATCTCAGCCTGACAGCGTAGATAATCAGGCGCGTCGGGGGAGATTAATGGGTTTAGTTCTTGTAGACAAGTCTCGGCTTTCCATAAGTCTTCACGCTGTGGATTCCAGAACGAAGGGCGCTGGAGCTTCTCCCAGGATTGATCGAGGAATTTACCATAATCTAGGGCATCTTTTGTCTCAATCGCACCCAGATAGTCCTTGATTTCTTTTTTTGAGGGGTTGACTGTCCCCTTCTCAATGCGAGAGATCCGGCTTTGAGCGAGACTAACATCCGGCTGTTCACTAGCCGTCTCAATATCACCTTGCGTGAGACCTGCGTTGTTTCTTATTTTCGCTAGGGTCGGCCCCAGGTCGGACGGCCACTCAGATCGGTTACCTGCCATATAGAGAATACTTTCCTTGATTAGGATGAATTTATGAAGTATAGACTGGGCAATCCAGCTTTGTCAACCCCCAAATACTAGCATTTTTTATAAATTTTGGTTGTTTTTGCGACAAATAAGAGTCATAACTTCGGAAACTCCCGAGAGACCCCTCCCCGCATCAAGATTCACTACCCCCCGACAACCTCGATCTGGCAAGTATTTTTGCCTGGATTGGACTCATGTCAAAGAAGGGGCGATCGCCCCAATAGATTAATGCTATTTCCGATAACTGGCCTAACTTTTGCCCGATCGCCTAAACAGGTTTACCTCTTTCCCTCCACTGGCTTTGGAGATATCCCAGGGACTGAGGATATCTAGCGGTTTGCGGACTCTCACGGTACCTATGCTATTAGGAGTGCGAGCATCTTGCACGAAAAGAAAAATAGCGAGCAAGATGCTCGCACTCCAATTCCCGTTGCTCCCTTTCTCTATAACAAATGACACGCAAGACTCTCTATAGAAGCTGATTGGAAGAACTACCCCTCAAAGATTAAAAGCGGTAAGGATGCGATCGCCTAAATATCTGCTCTAAACTCTTTTCGCACTGCCAGACTCTTCCTTCTATCCCGATTCATTGACCAGCTTTAAGGCGGCTTCCAGGACCGATGGACTGACTCGTAACCCCTGCTGAACTAATTGATATAATAGAGGTTTCACCTGGGAGACTCGACCTTCTTGCTTCGCAAGTAAAATAATGCCGATCGTACCGCGAACCGGAATTCCCAGCATTCGAGCAGCATTTTTAGCTGCTCGATCATCTAAAATGGCTTCAAAACCTGCATGGTGATAAGCCCATGCCATCACTTCACTTTCTCCAAGACCCAGATTATAATTAGCAATTTCTGGATCTATCTGAGATACTTCTCGAATCCATGCCGAACCCCCCTCGGCAAGCCAAATTCTAGCCGGATCGTTTTCCGGGCCGCATTCGATTTCCTGAACAACTCCCTGGGGAATCACAATTTCGCTACAAAGTTTAGAAAGTAAGCCGATCTGCGAAATCTTTGCCAGCGCAATTGTAGGGGAGGCATTAATTACCCATTTTCTACTCACGGGCTAATTCCTCTGCCAGTTCCTCTGGAGTCACCTGAAAGGGTGAAACCTCAAAGCGTAAAAGTGCCTCCAAAAATTCATGGCGACTGACTCCAGCAATCTCCGCAGCTTTTGACTGAGTAATCATCCCCACTTCATACCACTTGACTGCGGCGGCTAACCGCATTTGTTGAGCAAAACTATCGGGGTTACTTCCCAAGGCTGAAAAGGCTCCTTCCGGTAGTTCAATCGTGATTTGGATGGTCATATTCACCTCTTTTTATTGGCGTTGATTTCATTCGTATTCTATCCTAAACTCATCGAGATACCCTGGAATAAAGCTTGTGATGATGATTGGGTCTGCTGATTAGGCTCCAACTTTCTCAATTAACAATCACAGAGGCTTGCAGATTGAACCTTGGAAAGGAGGATGTGAGTAGAATTTAGATTTAAGTAGTTAATGGCAGAGGCGACAAATTTTTCACTGTAACCGGCATAATAGGAATGCCACCCATAAATGCCACAGCGTTCATTTTTCCCCGTTTGGCACTTTCTAAAGTTTTGAATAATTGTAATTGAATCATAATTTAAAAGTTGTAGAAATAAAACATTTTAAGTAATCTGGTCCCCAAAAAGCCGAACTTAACGGTTAATTATTATGAGCTTAGTGATGGCCTAAGACTCATTTTACTCGTAATCTTTCCCTTTTTATCCTGATGTATGATTCTGTTCCAATTTTAAATATTGCAAATCTGCAATGGATTTAGGGTCAAGAAGAGAAAACATTACAAAATATTAAATATTTTTGAAAAGTTGACAAAATATGGTAATGAATTGAGCGAAACCCACAAACCCTCTTGACCCTTTCTAAAAGTCCCGGCAAAAAAACAAAAATAATTGACGCAGAATGGTAAGCTGAACAATGGCATTTAAGTAAAATTTAAGGTGAAGTTTAAATGGCTGGTTCTAGCCCAGTTCCTTATCTCCTAAGAGCAGCGCGTGGCGAAAAATTAGATCGTCCCCCAGTTTGGATGATGCGCCAAGCGGGGCGCTATATGAAGGTTTATCGAGATCTGCGCGATAAATACCCGTCGTTTCGGGAACGCTCGGAAAATCCAGAGATTGCGATCGAAATCTCTCTGCAACCCTGGCGGGCGTTTCAACCCGATGGGGTGATTCTGTTCTCGGATATCCTGACTCCCTTGCCGGGAATTGGCATTCCTTTTGACATTATCGAAAGTAAGGGACCGATTATCGACCCCCCGATTCGGACTCAGGAGCAGATTGATAAACTGTATCCCCTGGAACCCGAGGAGACGATGCCGTTTATTCGTCCAATTCTGGAGACGTTACGCAAGGAAGTGGGGACTGCCTCGACTGTGTTGGGGTTTGTGGGTGCGCCCTGGACTCTGGCTGCCTATGCGATCGAGGGTAAGTCTTCTAAGGACTATACCGTGATTAAGGGGATGGCTTTTAGAGAACCGGCGATGTTGCATTCGTTTTTGAGCAAAATTGCTGATGCGATCGCCCGTTATGCCTGCTACCAAATCGATTGCGGTGCTCAATTGGTCCAAATGTTTGACTCCTGGGCCGGTCAACTGAGTCCCCAAGATTACGAAACCTTTGCCATGCCGTATCAAAAACGGGTGGTGGAACAGGTGAAGGCAGCACACCCGGAAACCCCGATGATTCTGTACATTAATGGCAGTTCAGGGATTCTGGAACGGATGGCAATGTCCGGCGTCGATATCGTGAGCTTAGATTGGACTGTAGATATGGCTGAGGCGCGCAAGCGACTGGGTGCAAATATTGGTGTACAAGGAAATATTGACCCCTGTGCCTTATTTGGGTCCCATGATTTTATCCGCGATCGCATCCTCGATACGATTCGCAAAGCTGGAAACCAAGGTCATATCTTGAATCTGGGTCATGGTGTTTTACAAGGCACCCCCGAGGAAAATGTGGCATTCTTCTTTGAAACGGCAAAGCAAGCGGATAAATTATTGGCGGTTCATAGCTAATCCCCAAAGGAATTACCCTCGGCTTAGGGTCGCCATCCTAAATGTAGTGTCAGGTGGGCATTGCCCACCCTACAGGTATAGCACCCCAGTCCTAACGGCCCCTTTCTCGGAAAGGGAAGGGGTCAAACCCCCTCTAGGGACTATCCTTTTTCACAAAAAACGCTCTAAAATCTAAACTCTACGTTCGACAATCTGACGCGACCACACCACCCTAGCCGCCATACCTCCAGTGTATTCAAATTACTATCGACCCAAAAAGCGTGTTTTCATAACCGGCGCAAGTGGCTGTATTGGTCACTACCTGACCGAGGCTTTAATTCAAGAAACTGACCATGAACTGTTTCTGTTGGTCAGAAACCCGGACAAACTCAGACTTGACCTAGAAGCTCGTCCGGGTATTTCCATCGTCCAGGCGGATATGCGCCAGATTGATAAGTATGGGGATCTTCTCAAAACAATGGATACGGCGATTTTAGTCGCCACTGCCTGGGGAGGCGCGCAGGAAGTTTTTGATGTTAATGTTCACAAAACCCTGCGACTGTTAGAGCTTTTAGACCCCGAGGTTTGTGAACAGGCCATCTATTTTTCCACCGCCAGTATTCTGGATAGAAATAACGAATTACTCAAAGAATCTGGACAAATGGGAACGGAATACATCCGTTCTAAATTTGACTGTGTGCGCCGCTTCACTCGCTTACCGATCGCCTCACGCATTACCACCTTATATCCAACCCTAGTCTTTGGGGGAGATGAGAACAAACCTTACTCCCACGTTGCGGCAGGAATGCCAGAAATCCTCAAACGAATGAATCTGATTCGCTTCTTTAAAGCCGAAGGTAGCTTTCACTTCATTCATGCTCGCGATATTGCCAAAGTGGTGGTTCATCTGGTAGACAATCCACCCGAACCCGCCGGACCTTTTGTGTTAGGAAATCCAGCAGTCACGGTTGACCGCGCTATAGAAGAAATCTGCGCTACCCTAAACAAAAATATTATCTTCCGCATTCCCCTAACTGGGTTTCTCATCGATCTATTTATCAAGATTTTCAAAATTGAGATGTCGTCTTGGGATAGATTCTGTCTAACTTATCGCCATTTTACCTATAAGGACCCGGTGACTCCCGCTACCTTTGGCATGACGACGGAATATGAAACCCTGCGAGATTTGGTCAAGACTTACCATCGAGCACCATTACAAACGATTTAAGAAATCGCTAAGTTACCAGAGGAAGTCTCCCCTGCTGCAGATGTAAATCTGGATGAGGGTCCACGCTATTAAAAAGAGGCGATCGGGTTTTTAAATACCGATTGCCCAATGGGGTCCAATTATGACTCCACTCGACGATGTAGGGGTTGCTTAATCGGAATTTCTAGGGTGAATTCTGCGCCTTCGGGGGGTTCGGAACTACAGCTAATTTGACCCCCATGTTTTTCCACAATAATTTGATAGCAAATGGCTAACCCTAACCCCGTACCACTCCCCACGGGTTTCGTGGTGAAAAAGGGGTCAAACAAGCGTTTTTGGAACGCTTGGGGAATACCCGGTCCATTATCGGCAATCCGAATCGAGACGGAATTCGGACTGACTTTTGTCGTGTGAATCTGAATCGTTGGGGACCGGCGAGAACTGGATTCCGAGTTCCCCTGTAGTTCAAATAATCCCGCCTCTGCATTCTCTTTTCGATAGCATTCTAAAGCATCAACCGCATTGGCTAATAGATTCATCAACACTTGATTTAGCTGTCCTGGAAAACATTCGACTTGGGAGAGTTCACCATAGTTTTTGATGATTTCAATGGCGCAATGTCCCGGATTTCCTTTGAGGCGATGTTGCAAAATGAGTAGGGTACTCTCAATCCCTTCATGAATATCTACTTGTTTCATTTCGCTTTCATCCAGGCGCGAAAAATTCCGCAAGGAGAGGACAATGGACCGAATTCGTTCGGCACCAATTTTCATAGAAGAGAGCAATTTAGGCAAATCGGTTAAAATAAAATCAAGGTCGATCGCCTCGATTTCTTGTTGAATATCCTGGGGAGTTTCCGGTGCGTGTTCTTGATACAGTTCGATTAAGTGGAGTAAATCTTGGATATATTCCCCGACATGGGTAATGTTTCCATAGACAAAGTTAACGGGATTGTTAATTTCGTGAGCAATTCCGGCTATCATTTGGCCGAGACTCGACATTTTTTCAGTTTGAATCAGTTGAGTCTGAGTCTGTTTTAGTTCCTGCATGGCGTGTTTTAAGCGCTGATTTTTATCTTTGAGTTGTTGGGTGCGCGCTTGCACTCTCAGTTCTAGGGTTTGGTTTGCTTCTTCTAGTTGCTCGTTGGCGCGTTTTAATTCTTCACTGGCGGCGGTTAAATTGGCATAAAGCAGGGAATTTTCTAGGGAAATAGCGAGTTGGGAAGAGAGGACGGTTAAAAATTCTAGGCGTTCGGAGGTAAAGGCGCTTTTGGCACTATTATTTTCTAAATAAAGTAGCCCGATCGCTTGTCCGCGATCGAGGATGGGGGTACATAAAATAGATTTAGGCTGATTTTTAAGAATATAGGGGTCGGTGCTAAAGGTGAGTTCATAGCGGGCATCATTTAAAACGAGGCTTTGTTGGGTTCGGATTACATAATTAATAGTAGATAACGGCAGGATTAAATCCTGGGTGAGTGGGGTATAGTCGTGGAGGATGACTTCAGGAGTTTCTACGGAAGCGGTTGCTTTTAATCCGAGTTTGCCGTTGTGTTTTAAGATGAGGCAAGCGGTTTGAGCACCGGCATTTTCCAGGAGAATGGTCATCAAGGTTTCAATCAGCTTGGATAAAACGATTTCTGAGGCGATCGCCTGGGATGCTTTGAGGGCACTGGCTAAATCTAACCCGCGATTATGAGCACTGGTACTGGTGGAGGTGGAGGTACTGGTCATCTGGCTGAAATTGGCATATTCATCTAGGGGAGTCGATTGCAACATCCCCATTGGATATTTTGCTTCTAGGGCTTTAATTTTCGCGGTTGCACCCCAACGTCCATAACTATAATGGGCTTTTTTTAAATAGGTTTGGGCGATTTCATCGCGCCCGAGGTGAGAATAAAAGAGGGCGGCGCGTTCGTAGGCGATCGCTTCTTCCTGGAGATATCGATATTTTTTAGCCCCTTGAATGGCGCGGTCATAATACTCCATTGCAAGCAGGGTTTGTCCTTTCACCTGGGCTTTTTCTGCCTCTACTAGGTCATATTTGTGTCGGAAATTCGTGGGGGAAAATTCGGCCCACTGTTGCATCTGTTTTTGGTGTTCTGTGACTTTCCGGAGTGTGGTTTGTCTGGCCCGTTTGTCGAGGCGATCGCAATCGGCCAACAGAGACAAAGAATAATAAAAATTATGTTCAGACCAATAGGGTAAAGCAGCTCCTTGTTTTCCGTATTTTTCTGCTGATTTTCCCGATTGAACCGCTTGGGAATAGTCTTGGAATAGATAACATAAAAATGTTTTACAAAAAGAAGCCCCAAACAGTAACATCATTTGATTTTGTTCAATCCATAGCCCTAGGGTTTCTCTTTCATTAAAGCTGTTTCCCACCAACTCACAAGGTTCCGCTGATTCTCCCTGCAAATTGAGTACCATTTGTCGCCAGATTTGAATATAAGAAACATGAAATTCGAGTTGCAGCTTCTGCATTTCATCCAGATACTGTTGTTGTTTCTGGTTGATGACCTCTAAGGACTCACCCATAAAAAACATAAAATTGGCATAATGAAGGGCGCTATAAAAGCCATATTCTATATCCCCCGTATCCAGACCTGTTTGGATATTATCCTCTAGGTTTTGAAGAGATAAAATAGTTGGGAATTTGTATTTTTTAACAAAAACATTGTAGAGTAAATTGACTTTAGTTTTTAATTCAGGAGCATTAAACTGATTGAGAACCCGCAGAGATAATTGCCCAAATTGATGGGCTGCTTCAATTTTTAAATGCATTCCGCATAACAACATGGCATAAATGCCATAAGCATAAGCGGCGAGGGGGGAGTTGCCCCATTCAATTGAGAGTTTAACCATCGTAAAAACAACCGATGGTAATAAAGCCGGACTGATGAGATGAGCAGCAGGAGTCATGGTCATCAGTACCCTCATTGCTGCGATTTTATGCGGATCAGTCATCACGGGCAAGTTGGCTAAGGCTTCAATTTGATGACTATCTTGGGGGAGTTCTTGAAAGAGTTGATTAGCATAAGAGCGAATCGCTTTATCTTGAGTGGGTAGGGCTACTCCCAGCAGTTTTAAAACTTTTATTCCAGTTTTTAAGGCTAATTTTGGCTGATTTTTAGCAACATTAATTTGAATATTTAATTCATAAAGTTTAATTTTATCTAATAAAGTTCTTGCCTTTTCAAAAACTGCTTCATAAAGTTCATCGACTTGATTAAAATGTCCTTGCAAATATTCAGTTTCTATAGCAGCAATGGACAAGTTGAGGGTGAGTTCATACTCTTCCTGCCAACCGAATTCACCCAAGCGTTGTAGGCCAAAATTAAAATATCTCAGGGCTTGTTCATAAGCGGTTGCCGCTTTTGCTTTTTGACCTGTGGTTAAATTGAGTTGGGCTAAGTTGCAGAGTTCGGCCCGATCGCTGATTAGTTCATAACCCAAATTGAGATGTTCGACGATATCGAATAGTTTGTTTTCTAAGTCCACACCCTGGACATTTTGCAAAAGCAACCGCCCAATTTTTAAATGAATAGTTTTCTTTTGTTCTTCAGGAATCAGGGAATAAGCGGCTTGTTGGACGCGATCGTGAATAAATTTGTAGGAAGTTTCGATCGCTTCCACATCGATTAAGACCGAACTCTCTACATCTTGGACAATTTCAGGAATGATTTCTGGTTCACTGATGGGAAAAATTAACCCTTCCTGGAGGGCGGGATATAATTGCTTAATTGTGTCAGATATTTGGCCTTCATTAACCCAGGTGAGAAAGTTTAAATCGAAGCGATTGCCAATACAAGCCGCTAAGTTTAAAAGCGCTTGAGTCGGTTCTGGCAGCTTCTGAATTTGGGTGAGAGTGAGTTCGATGACATCATCGGTAATTTCTGTCCCTTGGAGGCGATGGATTTCCCACTGCCACTCGCCCTGTTCAAAATCAAAAGTTAATAAATTATCCTGGACTAAAGACTGGAGTAATTGAAGAGAAAAGAAGGGATTCCCATCGGTTTTATTGTAAATAAATTGAGCCAGAGGTGCGATGCGATCGCCCACCCCATTCAGGATATCGCTGAAGAGGTCCTGGATATCCTCAAGTTCCAATCCTCTCAACGGGATAGCATTTACCACAGCCCCGTTGTTTTGCATTTGATTCAGGGTAGAAATTAATCCATGAGTAGCATCCACCTCATTGGATCGATAAGTCCCCACCAGGAGTAGATATTTGCTCTCGGGTTCAGTCATCAGAAGCTGAATTAATTTTAATGAAGCCGAATCCGCCCATTGCAAATCATCTAAAAACAAACATAGGGGATGTTTCCCTTGAGTAAAAACTTCCACAAATGCTTTAAAAGTCCGATGAAATCTCGATTGAGATTCCGTCGGAGATAGCTCAAAAACAGCCGGTTGTTCACCGATTACCAGTTCAATTTCCGGAATCACATCAGCAATGATTTTACCATTTGTGCCTAACGCTTTTTGGAGTGTTTCAGTAAACTCTTCCAGGATGTCTTGGGGTTCCGTTAACCGTTGGCGAATTAATTCTCGAAAGGCACTCAGTAGCGCCCGGTAGGGAATATTTTGTTTATAGCGATCGAACTTACCTGAAATAAAATACCCGTTATGTTGTCGGATCCAAGGCTGAAGTTGTCGCACTAAAGCGGATTTACCAATGCCCGAATGTCCAGCAATTAAGAGAGTTTCCCGAGAACCTTGACTGGTGCGAGTGAAGGTAGACTGGAGAATCGCAATTTCCCGATCGCGTCCGTAAATTTTGCGGGGACTGGCAATTTTTCCCGTGCGATCGCTTTGGGCGATAAGAAATGAATCAATGCTGCCTTTAGTTTGCAATTGGTTCAGGCAAATTTCCAAATCCACCTTCACACCCCAGGCACTTTGATAGCGGTCTTCGGGTGTTTTTGCGATTAATTTCATCACAATTTCCGAGAGGACCGGAGGAATTTCAGTGTTAATAAAATCCGGATAAATGGGTTTTCTAGCAATATGTTGATGAACCCATTCTAACGGGGTTTTTGCTTGAAAAGGTAGCTGTCCCGTCAGCAGTTCATAAAAGGTAATCCCTAAAGAATATAAATCCGTGCGATAGTCGATCGCCCGATTCATTCTCCCCGTTTGTTCTGGGGACATATAAGCCAGAGTCCCTTCAATCGCATCGACTGAAATCATCCCCTGAGTATCTTTCATCCCAGAAAACGCAATGCTAAAATCGGCAATCTTGACCTCTCCAGTCCCCGAATTAATAATAATATTATGCGGTTTAATATCTTTATGAACAATCTGGTTATGATGGAGTTGTGCTAAAGTCGTCGCGATTTGAATCCCAATTTGTAAAAATTCAGTGAGGTCAATGTCCTGGTTTTCTCGATAGATTTTGAGGGAATAGCCTCCAAAATCCTCTAAAACTAAGGCCAGACCATTTTGATAGTTTTCTAAACTGTAAGGTTTGACAATGCCTGAAATATTCAGGGCACTGATTATTTCATATTCATGCTTAAATCGGGCAATATCTTGAGCTTGCGGAAATTCTGCTTTCAGGATTTTAATAATAACGGGTTGTTGCGTCCGTTTACTATAGGCGCGGTAAATGACCGTTCTCAGGCCGGATTGAATTTCCTGGATTTGGGAATACCCTGGAATCAGGCTCATAAATTCAGTGATCTCAAGGGATGATTGAGTTTAGGGTATCATTGAATTGTCTATAGCGGTTCTAAATGATTAGGCGAATGGACGTCGGCGGCCCCCAACCGTCGGCGGCCCAAAGCGGGAGAGGCCTGTCCTGAGCCCTGAGCCCTGAGCCCTGAGCCCTGAGCCCTGAGCCCTGAGCCCTGAGCCCTGAGCCCTGAGCCCTGAGCCCTGAGCCCTGAGCCCTGAGCCATAGTTCGATGAACTCACTAGAAGCCTGTCCTGAGCCCTGAGCCAGTCGAAGCCTGTCCTGAGCCCTGAGCCAGTCGAAGGGTCGAAGGGGGTCGAAGGGGGTCGAAGGGTCGAAGGGTCGAAGGGTCGAAGCCTGTCCTGAGCCCTGAGCGGGTCGAAGGGTCGAAGGGTGGAAGGGTCGAAGGGTCGAAGGGTCGAAGGGTCGAAGGGTCGAAGGGTCGAAGGGTCGAAGGGGGACGGGGGTGAGGTGTCAAACTGCTGCAAGACTGGCTATATAACTGTGGGAAATTCCGTCAATTCAGTTTCCCTGGAATGTGATGAGTTCAAGGGAAAACATGAAGCGCTACCTGATTGTATTGACCGATCGCCCTGATCCAGTCATCATAAAATGATGAAAATGTTTGTGATTGCTGTGCGATCGCCTCTCCCAATTACGCCGGAGCACATCGCACAGCAATTCCCGTCGCCTCCGCAATCTCCCTGGCAAAGTTTTGTAAAACCTCGGGATTGAGACAGGGCAAAATCTGCACCGGATAGGGGCGAGATTCCTGGGGGTCATGATTTCCCCGTCCATCCAACTGCCGGTTTACGGGTTTGGGACGGGTAGGAGTATTCAGTTGAATTTCATCTACCCCCAGCGATCGCATCCGGGAAATATATTCCGCTTTTGTCTGAGTATCCCAGGGGGATAACAGCATGGTTTGAATGCCAATTTCTCCCGGATAATCTTGACAAAACTGCTCAATTCCTGCCCAAATATCCGCCAAATTGATCCCCTCAATCGGGCGATTTACTCCTTGAAATCGGCGTTCCGATATGGCATCAAGTTTAATGGAAACCCGGTCGGCGATCGCCAAGGCATTCCGAACTTCCGCATCCCCCAAGCTTGTCCCATTGGTTAGCACTAATGTAGGCCGATGGGTGCGATCGGCGATTCCCTGCAAAATTTCCCCTAAATTCAAAGCTAAGGTCGGTTCCCCACTGCCACTGAGGGTAATTACATCCACATCCCAAGGCGCAAACGCTTCAAGTTCATCGAGGATTTGTTCTGTGGGAATATAAATGGCGCGATCGCCAGTTTTCTGTTCAATTTCTCCCAGTTGGCAGTAAACACAATTAAAGGAACAGGTGGAAATACTGCCAATGGGGTCAATCCCCAGCGATCGGCCATACCGCCAAGAAGAAACGGGTCCATATACGGATGAAAAAGTTTGAGTTGCGTTCATTTGGGTTAACAAAGCACTCCAGAAGTGAAGAGTGGAAAGACGATTTAATTTTGGGCGAGGGTTTGCCATTCGAGGATGATAGAAGGTGGGATCTGCAATGCGATCGTTCTATCATCTGCGATCGGTAAAAGGAGTACAATTCGCTGATTCACTGGCAGTTTCAACAGCACTGATTTAAAATCGTACTGCCCCACATTTGGGGCGGGAGACTTGTCCGCAAACTCATCTTCTGCCGTGAAAATTTCCCCTGTCTCTATTTTAATCTGAAGCGGTTTGGGATGGGAAAAGTCGGCCACTCCTGGAAATCCCACTAATCGGAGATTGATTCCCCTCACGGTTGCGTCTTTAACTTGTTTAAAGAGTACCACTTGCCAAGAATACCCGGCAGGGTCTCGTAAACTATTTCGAGATTGATACAGGAGTTGACCTGGCGCTTCCTCGATTTGGCGTATTTCCGCCCAAGCGGGTTGGGCCGTTAAGCCACTTTCTCCTAAAATTAGGAATGCTACAAGAGAAAGGAGAAGCAGCAGGTTAGAAAGGATGGATTTGATGCGAGGCCACATAAATATTAAATTTTTTTGAAGGTGATGCTTCTATCTTAGTGGAAATAGGGACGCTACTGGGTGAGGGGTTTTGAACTTTTGGGGGCGATCGGGATGACTGTGAATTGCCGGAAACCCTGATAACGACTTCAGTCGTTACTACAAACGGGGAGAACGACAGCAAGTCATGACGACCAACGACCAATGACCAA
>NZ_JAFLQW010000576.1 GCF_017313335.1 Phormidium pseudopriestleyi FRX01
ATCGAAGATTGGATAGACCAACTGCCTAACCCCACAGAACAAGACTCTGCCCATTAACATGGGCGCGAAAGGGTTCGCTACATCCCACGCTTAAAAGACGTGGGTTTTGCTCCCCTCTCGAACTCTCCCGCTCTATAAAGGTTACCACCAGTAGGGGGTACGCAGGAGAAATAAACTGCGATCGCCCCGTACAGGTGAGAAGCGTGTCGTAGGAAACAGAACTGGATGCTAATCAAGCTTATCGTTTTTTCTCAAGCCAAGAAAATCGGGATTCGTGTGGGGAAAATGTAGGATTTAGCATAAAAATCTGAGTAAAACAATCCCGAAGTAGCAAAAAAGAACAGAGGTATCCCGTGCAAGTAACCAGTGTAGAAGTTAAGCGCGTATCTGGCGCTTTTGCGTTAATTGATAGTTTGAAACGCCACGGTGTCAAGCATATTTTTGGGTATCCAGGTGGCGCGAACCTGCCGATCTACGATGAACTCTATCAGGCCGAAGCTGCTGGAGAAATACAGCATATTTTGGTCCGACATGAACAAGGTGCAGCTCATGCGGCAGATGGATATGCTCGGGCCACGGGGAAGGTGGGGGTCTGTTTGGCAACATCAGGACCGGGTGCAACGAATCTCGTGACGGGGATCGCTACAGCTTATTTAGATTCGGTGCCAATGGTGGCGATTACGGGACAGGTGCCTCGGGCGGCGATCGGTAGTGATGCTTTTCAAGAAATCGATATTTTCGGGATCGCTTTACCGATTGTCAAACACTCTTATGTAGTGCGCGATCCCAAAGATATGGCACAAATTATTGCCGAAGCGTTTTATCTGGCGAGTACGGGAAGACCCGGCCCGGTTTTGATTGATGTTCCGAAAGATGTGGGCTCTCAGGAGTTTGACTATACTCCGGTACAACCGGGGAATGTCAGTTTGCCTGGATACCGTCCTACGGTGAAAGGCAACAACCGGCAAATCGATCGCGCCTTGAGTTTGATTCGGGAGGCACAGCGGCCTTTACTCTATGTGGGAGGCGGGGCGATCGCCTCCGGTGCTCATGCGGAAATTTTGGAACTCGCCGAACATTTCTATCTGCCAGTCTGTACTACTCTGATGGGGAAAGGGTCATTTGATGAGCATCATCCCCTGTCTTTAGGAATGTTAGGGATGCATGGCACCGCTTATGCTAACTTTGCGGTGAGCGATTGTGATTTATTGATTGCCGTCGGGGCCCGGTTTGACGATCGCGTGACGGGCAAGTTGGAGGATTTTGCCCGGAATGCGAAGGTGATTCACATTGATATCGATCCGGCAGAGGTGGGGAAAAATCGCAAACCTGATGTGCCGATTGTCGGAGATGTGCGACAGGTGCTGATTGATTTATTGCACCGAAATCGGGAATTAGGTAATGGGGTAGAGGAAGGACAAACGAAACCCTGGCGCGATCGCGTAGAACAGTGGCGGCACGAATATCCCCTAGAAATTCCTCGTCCCGCAGATGGGCTATCTCCCCAAGAAGTGATTGCTGAAATTGGGCGTCATGCACCGACGGCTTACTATACCACTGATGTGGGTCAGCATCAAATGTGGTCCGCCCAATTTTTGAAAAATGGGCCGCGACGGTGGATTTCCAGTGGCGGTTTAGGAACGATGGGATATGGATTACCTGCGGCAGTGGGGGTTAAAAAAGCGCTGCCTGATGAAGAGGTGATTTGTATTAGCGGCGATGGCAGTTTCCAGATGAATATCCAGGAACTCGGCACGATCGCCCAGTATGGAATCAAGGTGAAAATTGCCATTTTGAATAATGGCTGGTTAGGCATGGTCCGCCAGTGGCAACATTTGTTCTATGGCGATCGCTATGAAGCGACGAATTTGGAGAAAGGAACGCCGGATTTTGCCAAGTTAGCCGAAGTCTATGGCATCAAGAGTTTAGCGGTGCGATCGCGCGAAGAACTTAGCGGGGCGATCGCCCAACTCCTCGCCCATGATGGCCCCATGCTTCTGGATATCCGGGTCACCCGCAACGAAGACTGCTATCCGATGGTGGTTCCCGGTACGGGCAATGATCGGATGCTGGGATTACATCCTCACTTAGATGAGTCTGCCCTCAGCAATGGACTAACTTGTGCCGCCTGCGGTCATTTCAACCCCGTCAGCCACAAGTGTTGTAGCGAATGTGGCACTGCGTTGTAAGTCAATCAGAGGGTGGGGAATGCCCCACCCGACTCTGATCCCTTCTCGGGAACTCCAAAAAATAAAATCGCAATCAGCTTAACTCGCTTCATTGAATCACGGTTCAAAGTTTTTCTCAATTTCACATCAGATCATCAGTCATCCCCACAAAATTTATAGATTCATGGGATTTTTTTTGATATATTTGAAAAATCAGGCTTTCAAAGCATCTTTTTAAAACCGAGATAGGTCTATTTACCTTGATAATATTTTAAATTGGGTTGAAAAATTAAAAAGAGAAATCAATCCGAGATAGCCCAGAGATAAATTCGGTGATTTCAGTGAAATTACGGTATTTTCCAGAAAGGTTTGAACAACTCATTTATCTAATAAAATCCCGGGATTAAAGTTATGAAAGAACCAGTAGGCAAACATTTGTATTCAGAAGAAATCACCCCTTGGTTTTCTAAAAAAAACTATCCCATCACCATTTTACTGATAGATGATCGGCCCGTGGTCGGAGAAGTGTTAAGGCGAAAACTTAGTTCTGAGAAAGACATGGAGTTTTTTTACTGTAGCAATCCAGTTCGGGGGATTCATAAGGCAATCGAATGTTCGCCTACGGTAATTTTACTGGATTTAGTCATGCCCGAAATTGATGGGTTAATGTTACTTCGGTTTTTGAGGGCTAATCCTAAAACTCGGGAAATTCCAGTGTTGGTTCTCTCTACGGAGGAAGAAGCAAGTCTCAAGGGAGAAGCATTTGCAGCGGGTGCAAGTGACTACTTAATCAAATTTCCGGACCCCATCGAGTTGATTGCCCGGATCCGCTATCACTCCAAGGCTTATATTAATTTTTTAAAACAGCAGGAAGCCTATAGGGAACTGCAATTGATGCATGAAACCCTAGAACAGCGAGTTGAGGAACGCACGAAAGAACTCAGGCAAACCGTAGAAAACCTGCAAAATACCCAAACTCAACTGATTCATGCGGAAAAAATGTCGGCCCTTGGGCAATTGGTGGCAGGAATTGCCCATGAAATCAATAATCCCCTACAATTTATTTCCGGCAATATTACTCATGCCCGCCAATATACTCAGCATTTATTAGCCCTGGTGGAACTTTACCAAAGGTCAAATCCGGACCCGAGTCCAGAGGTTAAAGGGTTTACTCAAGAGATAGATTGGGAGTTTACCTGTGAGGATTTACCAAATTTGATGTCGTCTTTGCAAGTGGGGGTCGATCGCATCCTGGAAATTTCTAATGATATGCGTAATTTCTCCCGGATGGACCAGGGGCGAAGCATTCAGGTGGATATTCATCAAGGGATTGATAGTAGTTTAGTTATTTTACAGCATCGGCTAAAATCGAATAAAATTAAAGTCATCAAGGATTATGGGAACTTACCCGAAATAGAATGCTGTATTGGACAACTCAATCAAGTCTTTATTAATTTGATTGGGAATGCGATCGATGCGTTGGAAATGGGGAATACCCCGGCATCTGAAAGCGGGGACACTGTTGGGCGATCGCCGGAAGTGAGTCTGACTTCTCGGGTCCCCACGATTTGTATTCACACAGAGGTCCAGAATGATTCCCTAGTCATTCAGATCACAGATAATGGTCAAGGGATTCCGCAGGAGATCCAGGACCGACTATTTGAACCCTTTTTCACGACTAAACCGATGGGCAAAGGGACGGGACTGGGATTATCCATTAGCTATCAAATTATTGTCGAAAAGCATCAAGGGGTGTTTACTTGTAACTCAACCCTGGGACAGGGAACGGAGTTTAAAATTGTACTGCCTTTACATCTGGATGCAACTGTCGATGGGGGAGAGGGGGAATTAGAGTCTGCAAAGATTCCGTTACAACGGGAGAATCGGGACCCGCCAACTTCTGGCTTAGAACAGTGGGCGACGGCGTGAACCCAACAAGGGATATTCTTTTTCGGGAAAGGGAAATCATCAACTCAGTTCAGTTTCAATAAAGACATCCACTGCATCGAGGAGTTCGCGAAACGAGTCTAAAAGTTCAGTGGACCCCTCCAAACTTTGTTGGCAGGCCATTTCTTCAAGTTCCTTGGCGCGATCGGAGAGAATCGGAACCCCCATGTTGGCGGCAGAACCTTTGAGTCTGTGGGCGAAATGTTTCACCTGAGAATAGTCTTGAGAGGCGATCGCCCGTTCTAAAGGCGGTAAATCTTGGGAGGCTGTTTCCAGAAACATTTGCAGGAGTTGCCGTTTGACCGAGATTTTACCCCGAGAGATTTTTTCGAGGCGATCGCGATCGATTGGGAGGGTAAAATCCGGTGAGTCGATTCCAGAACCATTGCCATTCCCGGTGGAGGAATACGTCAATTGATCCGAGTTCGGATTCACAGGGACCAGAGCACCGGATTCCGCCAATTCTGAGTCTGTCGCCCCATAAGAGGGGTCTATTCCGTTCGGTGTTTCTAGGGAATGACTCCCCTGCATAGAGGGAATTTTATGGGCCCATTGCTGAAGAATGCGGGCTAAATCTTCTTCATCTACGGGTTTGCTCAAATAGTCATCCATGCCGGAAGCTAAACATTTCTCGCGATCGGCTTTCATGGCATGGGCAGTCAAGGCAATCACAACCGTGCGATTTTGATTCCCCTCTCGCCGACGTAATTCCTGAGTGGCTGTATAACCATCCATCAATGGCATCTGGCAATCCATCAAGACGATATCATAATCTTGCGCTTCTAGGCACTTGAGTGCTTCTAGACCATTCGCCACACAGTTTGCCTGGTAGCCGAGGGTTTCAAGCTGAGAAAGTATAACGGTTTGATTGATTAAGTGATCTTCTACTACCAAAATTTTCAGGTCTTTTTTTCCACCTGAAATAGAGCGATCGCCCGTTTTTTCTAAAGAATCCCCCTCTATTGCTTTTGGAGATTCCCCTGTCATTTCCCGAGGACGATGGGCGGGCTGAAATTGCAGGGTAAACCAAAAGGTTGAACCCTGATTCACTTCACTGGTTACGCCAATTTACCCCTGCATAATCGAGACCAATTGCTCACAAATTGCCAGTCCCAATCCCGTTCCGCCATACTGACGGCTGGTGGAAGGATCGACTTGGGAGAAAGACTGAAACAGTTTAGCCCGGGCTTCCGGGGGAATTCCGATTCCCGTATCGATGACTTGAAAATAAACCCGCGTCTTGCGGTTCGTTTTCCCATCTAGTCTAGCTTTTAGGGAAATAGAACCGGAGGGGGTGAATTTAATTGCATTGCTGACTAAATTGAGTAAAATTTGGCGCAATCGGCTGGGGTCACCTCGCACAAATTGGGGCAGGTTGTCTTCACAATGCAGTTTTAAGGTAATGCCTTGGTCTTCCGCTTGGGGTTTAAATAAGTTCACTACATCTTGCAGACATTCATACAAATCAAAATCCAAAGTTTCTAAGTGCATTTCTCCGGCTTCAAGTTTGGAAAAATCCAGGATATCGTTAAGAATTCCGAGTAAATGTTTGGCAGAAATCCGAATAGTTTCTGCATATTCCTGCTGTTTGGGAGTGAGGTCGGTATGCAGCATCAACCCCGCCATTCCGAGAACGCCATGCATGGGCGTGCGAATTTCATGGCTCATATTGGCGAGAAATTGTGATTTGGCTTTAGCCGCTTCGAGGGCGGCTTCGCGGGCTTTTACCAATTCATCCACGCGATCGGCCACAATAATCAGACCCCCGATCGCCTCGCCATCTTCTGTAGAATTGAGGGGATTGACGTGCCAAGGCTGAACCGCCCACCGAAAGTATAAAACAGAACCATCCGCCCGCTGCCACTTATCTTCTGTGAAAGAAATAAATTTTCCTTGTAATCCCTGTTGGTGAATTTCTTTCCACTCTTCTTTGATATCGGGAAAGATGTCATAGTAACTGCAACCCAAAAGACTTTGGGAGACCAAATTATGATCCGTGAGCCATTGGTTACTGTAGGCGAGAAAGCGCATTTCTGTATCAAACATCGCCATTGCGATCGGGGCATTTTTAATAAATTGCCGGAGTTGCTGATATTCTTGTTCTTGAGCGAGTTCTGCTTGTTTGCGCTCTGTAATATCAATGCCAATTCCCCATCCGGCCCAACTGGCGATCGGGAAGCGTGAGCTAATATTAGACCAAGCCACGGTCTTGATTGTGCCATCTTTGCAGGTGATTTGCCATTCCCGGGCGCGTCCATGATTCCGCGCTTTATTCACCTCTTCAATGATGGCATCCCGTAGGGTATTCACCGACGGCACAGGCTCAACAATCGGCGAGGTAGAGGGTGCACTCAATTCTGTCGATATCCCACTCCCTGAAGACTGATTCGAGAACAGGTTTTTAGCCTGGGGATTGCCAATAATTTCCGCCGCAGAATAGCCCGTGACTCGTTCACACTCGTGGTTCCAGACGATAATATTTCCCTCAACATCAAATGCCGTCAACATCACCGGCATATTTTCCAAAACTGCGCGCAGGCGCAGTTCGCTTTCCTGGAGTGCCTGATACGCCTCATCCCGTTGTAGACGACTAAT
>NZ_JAFLQW010000068.1 GCF_017313335.1 Phormidium pseudopriestleyi FRX01
GTAGAGGCGATGCGCGAATTGCCCCTACCGTTCTAAAGGTGATGGGTAACCCCTGATTAGGGCGTGGGTAGGGGGAGTTGACTGGGATTGAGACGGACCCGGGGTTTAGAGATGATGGCTAAGGGGTCGCCGATGGTGGTGATTTTCCAGGGTGGGGATTCGAGTTGGCGGGCGGCGATCAGGAAAGGGGTGGTTCGTTTGAGGCGTCGGGCGAGGAGGGTGGGCGGGATAAAGGCGGTTAAGAAGGGTTCATGGACGCTGCCAACATATAAATATGCGCCATTTTCTAGCCAGCGACCCGCGACGGTATTGCGATCGCCTGGAGTGGTGGCGGACCAACTATGAATAAAATGCACGATCGCCGGATATTTGAGTTGCGGAATATCCTCCACCGAGGCATCTCCTCCTCCTGCTGCAAATACGGTAGACATTCCTTTAGAATTCACCCATATCGTATCAAAATTGAGGTCTGTTTCTCCCAGTTGTTTCCAGGTTTGTACCGTCGCTTGGGGTCGTTGAATCACCTGAACATTCAGGCCCATTTCCGATAACAAAACAGCCGCTTCGTTCATTTCATATTGAATCCAGGGTTCTTTTTGGGGATAGCTATCATAAAATAGGGCAGTTTCAGCATCGATAAAAATGGCAGACATAGCTTGATAAACCGACCGGGCGGGAGTTCCATAAATCCAGCCGACGATTGCCCAGCGATCGCCCGTTTCATTGCGTCCCAATCCATCAGTTACGGCTAAATCTACATTGGCATTTTCAGGAGATTGATATTTAACCGCTAATTCTTTCACCAGGGTCACGGTATCGATCGCATCTCCGAGAGTATCGTAGGCATATCCGGTGTCTTTGACCAGGGTTTCTATCTGGGTTTTTAAAACCGTCCAAGTAGCCAAGTCTAAGCGGTCATTGGCTTGTCCAAAATCCCCTTCTAAAAACACCAAAGGCTGACCGCGATCGCTGGCTAAAGCCACTGCCGCAGGCCATGCGGGGTCCGTTAGAGAGGTAACGATCGCACCAAGCGGTTCCCATCCCAAATTATCCCATTGGCTATTTAGGGAAAAGCGATTAGGGGCATCCCAGGCCGTAGCAACAGCATTTTGCATCGCTTGTCGCAAAGCAAAACCCGTGGGTAAGGGAGTATTAACAGCCGGTAAGCGAACGATTTCTGCCGGTTGGAAGCGATCGAGAAACAGCTTGGTATATTGAGTATCTTCGATTAAAATCGGCCAGCGACCTTGAAGACTCCATTGGCGAATGGCGAACAGAAAAGTCGCCTCATCGGGAACGAGGACCACGCGGTCCACCGTCGGAACGCGATCGCGCAATTTCGCAATTTTTAGCCCACTTTGGACAGCCCAAGGTTCGTTTTTGGCCGATTTTGGTAACGCAAAGGGTTTCGGTTCTAGGGATCTATAAATCCACCAAGACCCAGGGACCATAACAACGATTGCCAGACAGTACCATTCTAATAGCCAGCGCTTGCCCATGTTTTTCAGAAAAGATAGGGGGGATGGTTATTGGTCATTGGTCATTGGTCATTGGTTATTGGTCATTGGTCATTGGTTATTGGTCATTGGTCATTGGGGGGATTTTGGTTCACTTCCTCTGGGGGTGGGACTGAGAAAAACTGATACCAAATCCGGTTGGTAAAAGTCGGTTTTCGCTTTTAGCCCGCGCAGGCGGGCTTTGTCCGTGTAGACCCACCCTTCAGGGTGCGGGTTTTTATAGACCTTTGACTGTAACGTAACTAACATTATCTTACGCTTTGACCAAAAATCTGCCACATCGGAGAAAAAAACCCTGTAACCGCTTACAGTCAAAGGAAACTGGCCTCCTCAACCTCAGAGGTTTACCAAGAGTGCAGCAATTTTGGGACTCAGGGATGTCAAGATCGAGGATGAAATGAAGAATATTCCTCCACTTTGACTCAAACTTATGACAGAACTGCCACTCTCGATCGCCCAGCATTATCACGATCGCACCAAATACGATCCAGATACCCTAGGGGCCAAAAGTCATCAACTCGATTGGGAAAATCAGCCGGTCCCCTTCAAAGAATATAAAATCGGGGCCACAATTGACCTCAAACCCTATCTAAAAAAAGAACCCGATGGCGGGAAAGATGTCGCCCGCAAAGGATTAAATCGACTCTCACGGTTGCTATTTTGCACCTATGGTTTAACCGCGAAGCTGGCAACCATGACTGGAGGTCAAATCTATTTAAGATCCGCACCCTCTGCCGGAGGACTGTACCCCGCAGAACTGTACTTAATCTCCAAGGGAACCCCCCAATTACCGCCCGGTTTGTATAACTATCAAGCCGGAAATCATTCTTTAATTCGATTTTGGGATAGCGATGTGTGGCCCGCCTTACAAGCGGCTACCTTTTGGCATCCGGCGTTAGAACATACCCGACTGGCGATCGCCACCAGTGCAGTATTCTTTCGGTCCGCTTGGCGTTACCAAGACCGCGCCTATCGCCGGATTTTTCTGGATACCGGACATCTGTTAGGCAATCTCGAACTTGCTGCTTCCTTAACAGATTACCGCCCTCATCCGATCGCCGGATTTCACGATGATGCACTCAATGAGTTGCTTTACCTCGACCCCACTCAGGAATCTTTGATTACCTTTATCCCCCTTGCGGATTTGCTCGATATCGACCAAAATCTGCCAAAATATCACACCGCCTTACCTTCAGCAACCCAGACTGATTATCCCTCGATTCCCGATGGAGAATTGCTGGATTATTGCCATCAAGCGACCAAAATCAACTCAGACAAGACAGGAATCGGGGGATGGTCTCTCAGTGAGAAGGAAGAACCAGAGGAGGATAAATATAACTTCCCCTTCTGTAGTAAAGTCTCGACTAAAACTCGCCCAATTGACTGGCGAACTAATTTAGAAGGGCTGGAAAACACCATTTTGAAACGGCGATCGACTCGCGCCTATTCCGGTGCACCGCTGTCCTTTGATGAATTGAAGGCATTGTTGGATTTTACCTATCATTCGGAACATTACACCTATCAGAATTTAGATGGCTATCCTGACTTTTTTGATTTAGAGGATATTCAAACCTTTATTGCCGTTTCATCGGTGACAGGTTTAGATGAAGGCTGTTATTATTACGCGCCGAAAGCGGAGGAATTGCGGCAAGTTCGGTTTAAAAATTTCCGCCGGGAATTGCATTATCTGTGTTTAGGCCAAGATTTGGGACGAGATGCTTCGGCGTTGGTGTTTCATACGGCAGATTTAAAGAAGGCGATCGCAAAATATGGCGATCGGGTTTATCGTTACCTACATTTGGATGCGGGACATCTGGGACAACGGCTGAACTTGGCGGCGATTTATATGGGATTAGGAGTCAGTGGCAGCGGAGGATTTTTTGACGATCGCCGCCCGAAATGGCATTTTTGATGATGTTCTGCGCGTGGACGGATTAACTGAACCCCTGGGTACCCCTACCCTATTCATCCAACCCGAACAGGGTGTTAATCGTGCCGAATGGCAAATTAAGCCTTACAAA
>NZ_JAFLQW010000353.1 GCF_017313335.1 Phormidium pseudopriestleyi FRX01
GATGGCGATCGCATTGCACCTCTACAAATACACCTTGACAGGGCTACCCCTGAAGGGGTCACTACGAACGTTTGTAGTCACCCCTTCAGGGGGTCAGGATTTATATTCTGTTAAACGCTAAACCCCCTTGAAATGACGAGATTTCCCTGAGATTTCTGTGCCGTTCAAACCTGTTCCTGATTCTAAATATCAGCCAAAAGGAAGCAGCCTAGAAAGGCGATCGGATTTATGATATGGAAAAGTTTGCCAATTTTGTCAGAAGGGTGATCATCATGTCAGTTCAAAAAATAGCCGTTGCCGTCATTCATGGCATGGGATCGGGAGATCTGGATGTGGATGCAGGGAATTTAGAACAACCGAAATATTTTAGCAGATTATCCCGTCAAATTATTGAAAGATTTGCCCAGCAGTTGGGAATTTCCCCAGAGGAAGCTGAATCCCGATTAGTGTTTGAATATATTTATTGGGCACCGCTGCTGCAACCGGAACAACGAGAGTTATGGGAAAAAGTCAAGGGAGAGAATTTGCGGTTTGAATGGTTGCGGTTTTTTTTCATCAATGTTTTGGGAGATACGATCGCCTATCAAGTCACCTCGGAACGCGATCGCAGTCTGTATGATGGGATTCACGGCAGGGTTGCAGAAAGTCTGCGAACTTTAGCGGAAAAAGCGGGTCCCACCGCCCCCCTATGTACCATTGCTCATAGTCTTGGCACGGTGATCGCCAGCAATTACTTTTATGATCTTCAGGAATTTACTCGGACTCGGGGGAGTAAAGTGCTAATGCCTGAATCCGTGACGAGTCAGATGGGAAATACTCCGTTAGAACGGGGGGAAACCCTGACTTTATTTTATACTCTAGGGAGTCCGATCGCCCTGTGGAGTTTGCATCAAAAGTTTGATCGTCCCATCCAGGTTCCGGCGCAGCAGTTATCGACTTATCATCCGGATTTAGTCGGGGAATGGGTTAATTTTTATGATCCGAATGATATTATTGCCTACCCGCTCAAATCTCTGAGTCCTGAATATGAACAGGTGGTGACAACAGATTGGCCAGTGAATGTGGGGAATTTCTTAACCAGTTGGAATCCTCTGTCTCACGTTGCCTATTGGAGCGATCGCTTTATTACAGGTGCGGTGGGTGAAGCGTTAGCGAGTACCTGGAAAGTTGTGAATCCAGATTACTTCAAGGCGATCGCTCAGTAGTCTAAAACTGGCTATTTAGGGCGGTTTCAAGCATGGGGAGCATCTTGCTGGGGAGGATGGGGAGGAACGACTGAAGTCGTTACTACGAACGGGGGAAATTACGAACATCTTCCCCAGTTCAAAAATGCCAAAGTAGAGACGCGATCGCCGCCTCTACCATCAGGGATGATGGCAAGCCTAAAAACCGAGTTTAGGCTTGACAAAACCACCTAACCGATCGCAGAATTGAAAACTTATACTCTAGCGATGTTGTTTGGATTTTTTAGCTTGAAGGTCGCCTTGCTTGCCGACGCGAGCCGCCACATTACTTTCGCTTTTCTTCACCGAACTAGGACCGGAAGCACCTTCCACCGAAACAATCCCTTCCGTGGGACCGCCGATCGCTTTCCAAGCCGGTAAACCGCCTTTAATTTCAGCAACGTTAATAAAGCCACCGCTGCGGAGTTGGCTGGCAGCTTGTTTGGTTTGCTCATCGCTGTCAGCATACAGGTAGATGTCCCGCTTAAATTCTAAGCTAGAACTGGCCGTTTCTGCGAGGTTCTCCATCGGCATGGCGATCGCGCCGGTGATCCGTTCGTAGTTGAAGGATTCGCGATCGCGCACATCGATAATGGTCAAACCTGGTTCTCCCCACTCCAGACGAGACTTGAGTTCTCCAGGAGTAACCTGGGGTTTTAAATCCGGTGGAGTCGGGGTAACATTCGGTAGAGTTTCTTTGACTTGTTTGATGTTGTCTGCTAAATTTGCCATGATAATTGTATATCCTTATGGTGTTTTACACGCTATGTAAACTTTAGTAACTTTTACTCTAATCTTCCTCTCCCTTAAGGTAGAACGTTTTTAATTTTTTTCTGTGTAGGGGCAGGAAAATCGGCATTTCGGGCCAATCATCAAAAATTACTCCTTAAGAAATAAGCCCAAATCTTCCTTGAGAAAGAGGGCAGTTTTCGGGTCCCCAACCCGGTAAAATAAAAAAGCTCGACTTTCCACCGAACCCACCCCTGATAAAAATGCCATCGCCTTATCCTCGAAAACAATTTGCTCAACACTGGCTGCAAAGTGATAAAGCCCTCAATGAAATTATCAAAGCAGCGGCATTATCTCCGGGCGATCGCATCCTAGAGATTGGCCCCGGGACCGGCAACCTCACCCGGCAGTTACTGCCCCAGGCGGAATCCGTCGTAGCGGTAGAAATTGACCGAAATTTGTCCCAAAAACTCGCCCAAAAATTGGGGGACATCCCAAATTTCTTACTCTTGTGTGCGGACTTTCTGGACCTAGATTTAGAGTCCGTCTTAACCCAAACTCCGGAACTGTTTCACCATCCCCATAAAGTCGTCGCCAATATTCCCTATAATATCACCGGCCCCATTCTGGAAAAACTCCTCGGCACGATTTCCCAACCGCCGCGAATTTCCTATCAGTCCGTCGTCCTGCTGATTCAAAAAGAGGTTGCAGAACGGATCACTGGCGCACCCGGATCGCGAACTTATGGGGCATTATCCGTGCGGGTGCAGTATGTCGCCGAGTGCGAATATATCTGTACCGTTCCGGCGAAAGCCTTTTACCCGGCACCTAAAGTTGATTCAGCCGTGATCCGGTTGTCGCCGCGACCCTTAGCTATTCTGGCCGATCGCCCCCGGTGGTTAGAGACTTTAGTAAAAGTCGGGTTTTCCAGCAAGCGCAAAATGTTACGAAATAATTTAAAAGGACTGATTGATCGCGATCAACTGACCCAGTTTCTGGAACAATTAAACATTAACCCCCAAGTGCGTGCCGAAGACCTTAGCGTGTCGCAGTGGGTGGCTTTAAGCAACGTATTAACCCTAGAACCTTCCGTCACCCCTTAAATACCTCCCATGCGCTCTTATTCCTTAATTGCACCGGCTAAAATCAATCTGTATTTGGAAATTATCGGCGATCGCCCGGATGGGTATCACGAATTGTCAATGGTCCTGCAAAGCATCGATTTAGGCGATCGCGTCGAAATTCGTGCCAATGGCATCGACGAATTTCGGATCCACTGCCAACATCCCGAGGTCCCCTGCGATCGCACCAACCTCGCCTACCGCGCCGCCGAACTCCTCAAAACCGCCTATCCCAAAGCTTTTGAGCAATATGGCGGTGCAGATATCTTCATCGACAAACAGATTCCCGTCGCTGCCGGATTAGCTGGGGGCTCCAGCAATGCTGCCGCCGTGTTGGTCGGCCTGGAAATGCTCTGGGACCTGGGATTAACCCAACCGGAATTACAAGATTTAGCCAGTCAACTGGGTTCGGATATACCCTTTTGTATCACCGGAGGGACCGCCTTGGCAACGGGACGGGGAAACCAACTCGAACCCCTGCCGGATTTAGAAGGATTGTACGTGATTCTGGCAAAATATCGCAGTTTAGGGGTGTCTACCGCTTGGGCGTATCAAACCTATCGCCAGCAGTTTGGCAGTACCTACGTTCGAGAATCCACGGATTTAGCTGCTAGACAAAAGCGAGTCCATTCCGGACCAATTGTGAAGGCGATCGCGCATCGGGATGAGATGAAAATGGTACAATGTCTGCACAATGACTTAGAAAAAGTCGTGTTGCCGGAATATCCTCAAGTATTAAAACTGCGGCAAACCTTCCAGCAGTGTGACGTATTGGGAACCCTAATGTCCGGTTCCGGACCCACCGTATTTGCCCTCACCGACTCCCGGGAAAAAGCGGAACAAATCCGCGCGCAAGTTCAAAACACTCTGGGCAATCCGGACCTAGATTTTTGGATTGCTAAATTCATTAATACCGGGATTCAGTTAGCCCCAGGGATACATTAGGGAGGTTCTGTTCTCTCGATAAGCTGAAAGATGCATTTAAACTGGATGATTTTAGTAATTGTAGGGTGGGCAGTGTCCACCCTACTTTAACTCTCGATATCCAAATCAAAACGTTAAAATTTAAACAGTCCATTCGCCATAGAAAATTCATGACTAATCCCACACCGACGCAACCCAAACCCCTCTTAGTTACTCATGAAGAACCCGTTCAACCCACCTTGATGCGGTGCTTCATGGGTTCATTCATTTCCGGAGGGTTTGCTTATGCTTGTATGATGCTCACCAGTGCGATCGCCTCTACCTTTGCCAACAAACCGATTCACTCGGATAATCCGATCGCCGTCAATATTTCCGCTGCAGTTCGGACATTAGTTACGGGGGTGAGTACCCTGGCAACCTTTATTTTTGCTTTTGCTGCCTTGGGTTTATTTTGTCTGGGACTGCAACTGTTGTTTCAAAAAATTACCAAAAAATCCTAAATTGTGGGGAAGCAACTGGGGAAGACACAACCGTCTCCCTAGTCTGATGGGGTAGGTTTTGTTATGGTTCAGAAAAAGTGCAAGCTATCTTAGCATTTCAAGGTGAGATTGAGGATGGTGTTCGGCCCCTAGCGTCGCCACCGGAATCGTTCCTCAACAGGAGCGATCGGTTTGCACTACCCTCCTCAATGTTTTCGCTTAGGTTGTTGCTCCCTCCCTCCCTCCAACTCCACCGCCCCGATTAAATCCCCCTTTCGTCACTTAAAGTGTATTCTGCATAACCAACTCAGTATTTGTACTCAAAAAACTTCTCCCGGACCAAAACAAAAACAGTTCTTCATCATTTTTTGCATTAACTTACAAGGATTAAAATTCCTTCAAAAGCACAGCCCATAAAGAAACTCCATCAAATTAATGGCTAAAAACTAAGTAAATTCAAGAAAACTCCCCGTAAAATTACTGATAACTTCACAGGGTTCAGGCGAAAATTTCCCCAAAAACCCCTAAAACTTCAGTAAAATTGCGGATAGAGAAAACCGTATAGAGTCGTTAAGGTAGTTTTCAAGCGATTTTTAAATTCGCTTAGAGCATCCTACTTTTTACATAAAAAGAATTGTCGTAGCACCATCTAAAACCTTACCTGGATGGAAACTCGTCATGCCAATTTTAAACAATGAATCTTTATTCTCTGACTCCCAGGGTAACCCCTTACTATCCGGGTTGGTTGATAACCCTGTAGACCCACTTAACAACCCAATCAA
>NZ_JAFLQW010000088.1 GCF_017313335.1 Phormidium pseudopriestleyi FRX01
CACACCACCCTCACCGTCATGCAGGACCCCAGCTTGCATGAACAGGTTGGTCAAAGTCATGCCAATCACGCCTTTATCGACCCCTACAGTCCTCAAGCCCGTCGAGACTATGCTTGGATGATCACTGAACTCCTCAAGCGCAAACCGGACGGGATGTTATTCGATTACGTCCGCTATCTACGCGGCGTCGGCCCGGCTTCTGTCGTTACGAAGCCATCTGACCTCTGGATCTACAGTGAGGCATCCCAGCAAACCCTCTTGCAACGGGGTCTCAACCAGAAAGGTCAGGAATTAATCCGGCGCTACGTCACCCAAGGCTTCATTAGCGCGAACGACATTGCCGCCGTCGATGGACTCTATCCCGATGAGGCAGAACCGATGTGGCAAGGTCGGACAGCCTCCCCTGAGTCTAAAACAATGGGAACCCCCGGGGAACGTCTGCCACTCCTGCAATGGCAACTCTGGTATCTCAGTGTCGCTCATGCCGTGCAAGGAATTATTGATTTTGTAAATCTGGCGGTAGAGCAAGTTGAGCCTCAAGGAATCCCCTCTGGTGCGGTATTTTTCCCCGGGGGTAACCGTCCCGTCGGTCAAGGGGGATTTGATTCTCGGTTACAAGCTTGGGATCGCTTTTCCCCCGAGATGGAATGGCATCCAATGGCTTATGCCAATTGCCAAAATTCGGATTGTATTATGGAAGAAATTGAGCGGGTTTTAAGCATGGCTCCTGAAGGCACTCAGGTCATCCCGGCTTTAGCTGGAAATTGGGGCATTCCAGTTACCAATCGACCGCCTTTAGAAGACCAAATGTCTGCCTTGCGGCGCTATTCTTCCCAGATTAACTCCGTCAGTCACTTTGCCTATTCTTGGCAAGAACCGCAGTCGGACCGCGATCGCAAGTTTTGTCAACTCAACTAAGTTTTCAGTCAGTTGTTTCCAATCCCCGACTGACTCCCTGAGAACATAAAAACCCGGTTTTTCGACCCGGGTTTTTATTTTTTAAGTGGGTCATAATGAAATCAAGTCCATCCCATGACTTAACCTCATCTTGGTCCTCTCTCCCGAAAGCCAATTACGAAATTTTTACCCAATAAATTTTAGCTATAAAAATAATTTCACCATCGTCGTCAAAGAGATGCCTTGAGATTCTTCGGGAAAGCTATCGAATTGCCACCCGATTTTTCCTTGATAATCATTCAGAATCGTTAAATAACCTAACCTTGAATTGCTCGGGTCATCTGCCTCTGCATTCTTTTCCAACTGTTCCAAATACAACTCTTCAGGTTCGCAGACACTTAATCGCTCAATGAAGGCCCGCAAATCAGCCGCCTGTTGTCCATTTATACCATTTTTGGTCATCAAGATAATCGAATTTTCATATAAATGAATTTGCATGGTGGTGGGATGCGGCAATGTAGAATCACTAAATTTCATAGTGTTTTCTAATAACTCATTGGCGATATAGTTGACGCTATGAGCGCTTTCCGCTTTTTTATGACATGGATTCTCCGGGTTTCCATTGTCTCCAAAAAAGGTGGCCAAGTAATTGGCTACAAAGTCCGCTGATAAGCCATTATTTCGCCACCGCTTTTTAATAGAAGCCGAACTCGGGGAGAATCCCAGAATTAAATACTCGGTGCCCAGAGGCGGATTTTGAATGAAATCTCCGAATATCTCAATCATAGTATTGGGGTCTGTGTTCATTGAGGGGATAGGGAAATATAGACAAAAAATGACCCATTGCTACTCCACAACTCTAAAAATACCTACCGGCCTAGCTAATTCTATTGAGTATGTTAGAAATTCAATGTAATCACCCTTGCCAAGAGGTGCTGTAGCTTAAAGTGCAGAATCCAGTTTTTTTGGCACAGTCCGGTTTGGATCCAGGGTGAGAACAGTCTGAGTAGATTGTTGAAATCCAGGCGATCGCTTCCTTCGGAAATCGGACTACAGCAGCCGAATAATCAAGCAGTCATCTGCTATGGAGTGAACTGTTTATGAACCGGCTGTTTTGGATTAGCATCATGGGTTTATCTGTAACCCTAATAGCGGCAGTACAAATTAAATCTGAACCTGTGATTTTATGTGATTATGAGGTGCCTCCAGTCTGTAGTGACTCCAGCGGATGCCACCCGGAACTCGTCTGCTCACCGTTGTCCTCGGCGATCGCCTCGGGGTGGAAAAATTAGGCGGAGGGAATGCCAGGGGCTAGATTTGACAAAGGTTTCCGGATTAGTAGCCTAAAACGACAATCACCGGATGCGATCGCCCCAGGGGGAGGTTTCCTCTAAATCGGCAAAAGCGCGTCAAAAGCCTGATCGATAAATTGGGTGCAATCACTCCCTCTCAGAGGGAAATCCCGGGTTATGCTTCATCCTTAACGTTGCCAGTTTCCCCCCTACATTCTGCTTTAAAACTGTTGAAACCGCCCAGGCAATAAACCCGAGTCATTTTGAATATTCTGGGTTGAGATTTCCGGGCGGTGCAAACTTTTGGAAAAGCTGAATATGGATTATTCAAAAAACGAGGCGATCGCCTCTTTAAAAACCCTCGTAACCCCCGGGAAACCTAGGCTATCGCCTAGGTTTTGGCCTCCTTTAATGGCGGTGATTATTATTATATTTAATTCTCGCTCCTGCCCATTGTAACTTTTCCCGTAAGGTCTGATAATAGGAATAATTTTCCTGTAAAATAATAAACTTAGCGCGACAGTCTGCCATCCGAACATCAACCCGATGTCCCGGCCAAATTGAGGTAGCCATTACCCCATCCATCCACAATTTCGTACTCAAATCCGGGTCTGCTAAAGGCCAAATACTAACCACAGCTCCCGGTGGCAACACAATCGGACGACTGGACAAACTTAAAGGACAAATCGGAGTCACAGCGATCGCCTCCATCCCATCATGCATAATCGGGCCATTCGCCGAAACCGTATAGCAGGTTGAGCCCGTAGGGGTTGCCACAATCAGACCATCCCCTTGATACTGATCCACCACCTCCCCATCAATTTCCATTTCCAGAATCGAGGTGATCATCCGGTCCGCTGCAGCCGGTTTGACACACATTTCATTTAAAGCCAAAAAGCGATCGCTCGCCGGTTTCATATTCGTATGATGCCCCTCATAAACCCGTCCTTGGAGCATCATCCGGCGTTGAATCGCATAGCGGTCCTCCAACAAGCGGTCCCACACTCGTTCCGTATCTTTAAACTCCTCAAAGTGTTCCGTAATAAACCCCAGATGGCCGCCCACATTGACCGCCAACATCGGAATTCCCTCCGGAGCAAGTTGTCGAGCCGCTGCTAGGGCCGTCCCATCCCCCCCAAACACCACAGCCAAATCAATTTGACTGGTTGAGGAACCCAAAAAAACGGGATAGGGATTATCTTTAGACCCACTGGGTCCAACCAAAACATGACACCCGCGATTTTCCAACTCCCGAGCGCATCGATCAGCCCACCGCCGAGATAGGTCATCTCCGGCTTTATGCGCAATAATGGCATTTTTAAGCTGCACTTGAGACTAACCCCCTAACCGTTTTATGTTTTTTTCTGGGCATTCATCAGTTTATCCAGTCAGCCCCTAAGTTATTGTACTAATTCCTACGGTTTATTATCCTTCAGCTAACGATTTACCCTCCATCCAGATGATTTCGTCCGGACTCTTGTCGTAGAAGCCCCTCACCTGTTTATTAATTCGTTAAATTTGGGGTCTCTACATTTTTATTATATTTTCTCTAAGTTGTTTCGTCACCCAAAAATTAGAAACCGGGTCTCTTGAAAAAACCCGGTTTAATAGGGTAATCGAGTCATTCTGCGATCGCCTCGGACCATCAATCAAGCTGGCCCAGATAGCCTCGTGACCCAGACCCCTCTTACCATTTCAGGAGATTGAACTGCTCCATATCCACCGTATCCCGGTTGCGATAGATAGCCAGCACGATCGCCAAACCCACTGCCGCTTCCGCCGCCGCTACTGTAATGACAAACACCCCAAAAACCTGACCCTTAATTGTAGCGGAGTCCAGGAAATTAGAAAAGGCGATTAAATTCAAATTCACCGCATTCAGCAATAGCTCAATCGACATCAACACCCGGACAGCATTGCGACTGGTAATCAAGCCATAAATGCCAATGCAGAACAAGGCGGCTGCCAAAACTAAAAAGTATTCGAGTTGCAGTTCCATTAATCCTCATCAGTATCTTACTAGATTTTGAATGATTAAGGGGCGGGGAAATTCACCCCTTAAAACGGTAAAAGTTCAAAACGTTTGATGACCTTTTACCCTGTTCATTCCTGGGTTTTAACCTGATTTCCCCGGAGAGCAGGGACGGGTGCACGGGGACGTTCCGGCAACTTCAAATCCAGTTCCGCTGAATCTATTTGAGCTTTTCGCTCTTCAGGAATTAACTCCCGACGAGCCAAAATAATCGCGCCGACCATTGCCATCAACAACAGTACAGAGGCTAATTCAAACGGCAGTAAAAAATCGCTGAATAAATGTTCTCCAATCTGCACAACCGTATTTTCTGCGGTTGCTGCAGTTGGCATCACAGCCCAAGGAGTTGAGAAAACCATCGTGCTTAATAGCGCGAATAATCCCAAAGCGACGATGGCGGTTGCTACCCGACGGATCCAGTAATTGGGAAGGTGCGTAAAATCCTCCTGTTTGTTAACCAGCATGATGGCAAACAAAATCAGAACGTTAACGGCACCGACATAAACCAAAATCTGGGCCGCTGCTACAAAATCAGCATTGAGCAACAGATACAAACCGGCCATGCTGATAAACACGCCGCCTAATAAAAATGCCGAATAAACGACCTGAGACAGGAGTACGACACCCAAGGCTGCTCCTATCATCATCACGGCCAGCAGGCCCAACGAAACTATCTGAACGCCTTCCGCTAAATTCACTGTATTTGTCCTTTGTTCTTTGTCCTTTGTTGTTGGTTGAGGGTCATCATTTGTCTGGGGTTATTTGTTGGGTCATTCTTCATTCTGACTTACATCATCCCCGGCGATTTTTTGACAAATTTCCCCTATTTTTCCGTGGATTGTTCTTGTTCCATCTGTTCCCGAATTTCTTCAGGACGAAGACCGGCACGACGAGAATTCGGGGGCAAATCATGGGGAGAGATCACACCTTTGGGTAGATAGGCGAGTTCTCTGAGGGGGGTCACCATTGGATCATCGGTGACTTTGTAAGGTAAGCGTCCCATTGCCACGTTATCAAAATTCAATTCGTGGCGATCGTAAGTTGAAAGTTCGTATTCTTCCGTCGCCGAGAGACAATTGGTCGGACAGTATTCTACACAGTTGGCGCAGAAAATACAAACGCCGAAGTCAATACTGTAGTCGTTGAGCTGTTTCTTTTTGGTTTCTTTGTTGAATACCCAATCCACCACGGGCAGATTAATCGGACAAACGCGCACGCACACTTCGCAGGAAATGCACTTATCAAATTCAAAGTGAATCCGACCCCGATATCGTTCGGAAGGAATCAGTTTTTCGTAGGGATATTGCACCGTAACCGGACGACGGCGCATGTGGTCGAAGGTCACGGAGAGTCCTTGCCCGATATATTTGGCCGCTTGAACGGTTTCTTTGGCGTAGTTGCTAACTTGGTTGAGGAATTTGAGCATAGTGTTCTCGACGATGACTGCTAAGTGATAGGGAGTGGTGACCTGAAGTCAATATGAACTTAAGCGATCGCTCAATAACTGGGCAGTTTTTGAACGAAAAAAACCGCGCTTACCCACCAAAGGCAAAGGGAAAGGCCAACTTTAAGGCGGCAGTTAAGAGCAGATTGACTAGAGAAACGGGCAGCAGGAATTTCCACCCTAAATCGAGAAGTTGGTCGATCCGAACGCGGGGTAAGGTCCAGCGCATGAGAATGGCGAGGAAAATAAAAAAGTAAGCCTTGAGCAGGGTCATGGTGATGCCGAGGGTTGCGGTAATCACTTGCAGCCAAGGGGTGGTTTCGCTGACCCCGAGCCACTGTCCTAGCAGTTCTACAGGGATAGGAGATTCCCAGCCACCCAGATATAACACGGCGATTAGGAGTGCCGAGAGGATGAGGTTGACGTAGGACCCTAAGTAGAACAGGGCGAATTTCATGCCAGAATATTCGGTTTGATATCCGGCGACGATTTCTTCTTCAGCTTCAGGGAGGTCAAAGGGTAAGCGTTCGCATTCCGCCAGGGCCGCAATCCAGAAGATGACAAAGCCAAGGGGTTGACGCCAGATGTTCCAACTGAGGATGCCATAGCTGGATTGCTGTTCCACAATGTCGAGGGTGCTCAGGCTGTTGGACATCATCACGATCGCCAGCACGCTTAGGGCCAGGGGAATTTCATAACTGATTGACTGTGCCGCCGCCCGCAATCCACCGATTAGGGAGTATTTGTTGTTGGAGGCATACCCTGCCATCAGTAAGCCGATCGGCTGAATGCTGGAAAGGGAAATCCATAAAAAGATGGCCACCCCGACATCGCTAATGATGAGATTTTGTCCGAAGGGGACGATCAGGAAGGAGGCGAACACGGGGACTACCACCAGGACTGGCCCGAGGGTAAAGAGGATAGGGTCAGCTTTCGCCGGAATGATATCCTCTTTGAACAAGAGTTTGAGACCATCGGCGGCGGGAGCTAAAATCCCCAAAGGGCCGATGTATTCTGGGCCGATGCGCTGTTGGACCGCAGCAGAAATTTTTCGCTCTAGCCAGACGGTTACGAGCACGCCAATTGTTGCGACAACTAGCATGAGCACCATCGGAATTGGCATCCATAAGGCTTTTGCTGCTCCCGCCGGAAGGCCCAAATCTGCGAGCGCTTTTATAAAACTTCCTTGTAGGTCTATACCTGGGTTCATGCTTCTTCCCTCATTGAGACGGACGCTATATTGGTACTCCAATTAGCGGTGAGAGTCAAGGAGGGGCTAGGTTTACGCTGCATAAAGATTGTTCTCCATGAATCGATTAATCAGTCCATTACCGCCTTGGAGTTGTTTAATCCCTTGTAGTATTGCAATCTACTTTCGTTCGGGCAATTACGAACTGAAATCTGACAACCGAAGTCCGCATAACGGTTTTGCTCTATTGAGCCGGACCTTAGATGGGGTTAAGTTAGCTTGCGCCTTTGTTAGAGGTCGGTACTATCTTAAAGACACTGGTTTAACCCAATAAACCTGTTTAATCTTTAAGTTTTAGTAGCTCCAGACTAGCTACGCATCCGTAGGTAAGAACTTGAACACTTGCCTCTAACGTAGTGAATCAACACACCTGAGTCTGGTAAACATTAGGCTTTAAAAGCCCACGCTGTACTGTACTCAGTCAGCGTTGGGTAGTTTACGCTTCCTAATTGAGAGTGTGAAGATTTCTTACGACTCGGTTAAATGCAATAACAGTATAACGCTCGATGGACGCCAGAACTCTGGGAGAGGCTTGAGTTTCAGTGTTTAGGGAAGTAGGTGGCCCTCCGGGGATGGGCGGCATAGGGTCAGGAGGCGATCGCCCCGGGACCGATCGCCATCCGGTTGATTCTGAATCTGGGGAGAGCAGGGATTTGAGGGAACTCCAGTCTTGATCAGGGGATACCGGCGCAGGTTCTCCAGGGCTGGATCTGGGTTCTTTATTTTGGCGGAGAATTACCCACAAAAAACCCTCAGATTATGGCAATCTAAGGGCAATTGTGGCGATCGCGGCTAGATGGATGATTCCCATTCAGGGAAAAATCACCGACCCAGACGCGATCGGGTTAACGTTCAGCGATCGGAATATAGGGAGCATTATGAGTTCCCGTATAAATTTGGGTCGGACGGTAAATCCGGTTTTCCCCCAATTGCTCTTTCCAGTGCGCCAACCAACCCGCCACCCGGGAAATCGCAAAGATCGGCGTAAACAAATCCGTAGGAATCCCCAACTTCCGATAAACCAGACCCGAGTAAAAGTCCACATTGGCATAAATGCCTTTGTAAGCGAGTTTTTCTTCCACTACTCGCTCTAGCTCTACGGCAATGTCATAATAATTATCCCGGCCAAACTTCTCAAACAATTGTTCAGCGAGGTTTTGCAGGATAATCGCTCGGGGATCCTTGACTTTGTAGACCCGGTGACCGAACCCCATAATCTTAGAGTTAGTCTTCAGACAGTTTTCAATATAGGGTCGGACATTTTCAACCGAGCCAATTTCCTCCAGCATTTCAATCACTTCTTCATTGGCCCCTCCATGTAAAGGACCTGCCAGGGTTCCCACCGCTGAAGCCACCACCGCGTAGGGGTCCGTCAACGTAGAAGCAGTCACCCTTGCCGAAAATGTCGAAGCATTGATGGTATGTTCTGCATGAAGGGTCAGGCAGACGTCCAACAC
>NZ_JAFLQW010000268.1 GCF_017313335.1 Phormidium pseudopriestleyi FRX01
CTGTTCGATGCGGCGTTGGGTTTCCAGTTGCATCCGTTCAGCACGTCGTAGCACATTGTTCCGAACCCCTTCGATTTGATCCACCATCCGGTTAGCATCGGCTTCGGAGATGTCATCCCGAGAACTAATCACCGCCACGAGGGTATCGCGATCAAAGTGACTGAGGCGATCGCGCAAAGCATCAAATCCCGCTTGTGGATCATCAAACAAAGTCCGAATATCATGCTTAAGACTTTCGTAGTTAAGTTCCGGACGATCCAGGGAATTGAGGTAGTTACGAACCCGACCAAAAATCCCATCCACCACCGATTTAATGCGGTCTTGAACCTTCTGCACCTGTTCCATGAATTGGTCGCGAACGGACATAATCCGACCGACAATTTCCTTGGCTTCTTGTTCCGAGATATCAGAACGTTGTGCCAACAATGCCTCAATCGTTGTGCGATCGATATGGCCCAGGCGATGTCCGAGATTCTTGGCACCCAGACGCGGATCGGCAATCATTAATTGCAAATCACGCTTGATGCCTTCGGGGTTCAATTCGACCTTACCCGTATTCCGCAAGTAATCTTCAAAAGCCTGTTCAAAGTCAAATGTTTGTTGTTGAACTCGACTGGCAAGTCGGCGCGGAGCACGAAGGACCTTGCGAATATTTTGCTGCAATTCGTCAATAATCCGGTTGACATCATCTTCGTTCAAGTCTTGCCGTTGTGCCAGCAATTGGACCAAAGTATCCCGGTCAATATGAGTCAGGCGATCGCGAATGGCGATCGCACCAGCTTGAGGATCATTGAGGAGTTTCTGTAAATCCCGCTGAATGGCTTCCGG
The DNA here is from genome assembly GCF_017313335.1 of Phormidium pseudopriestleyi FRX01. Classification (GTDB taxonomy): domain Bacteria; phylum Cyanobacteriota; class Cyanobacteriia; order Cyanobacteriales; family Laspinemataceae; genus Laspinema; species Laspinema pseudopriestleyi. The sequence goes on from NZ_JAFLQW010000268.1 coordinate 829, forward strand.
GTTGAGTTCTTCTTTCCCCGTGTTTCGCAGGTACTCGGAAATGGCAGAAGTCGCCTGATCGTACTGTTCCTTCGCTTGGTCCGCCACCTGTTGCGGAGCATGGGAAACATTGTACCAAGTATGTTCTACTCGGTCTGCGATTTCGTTAACTTCATCTTCATTTAACTCTTGCCGTTGGGAGAGCAACTTCACCAGGGTATCGCGGTCAAAGTGCGATAACCGCGACCGCAGTGCCGCGAAACCGGCTTCAGGGTTATCTAATAATTTACCCAGATCCCGCTTGATACCGTCGGGATTGAGTTCGTCTTTCCCCGTGTTTCGGAGATAATCCTGGACATTGTTCCACTGGAGATCCAGATTAGCTTGGGCCGCTTCTTGGAGTCCTTTCGACTCTTCTAAAACCAGATCCCGCGTCTGTTCCAACGCCACCAGTATTTCGGCTGCTTCATCCCGCGTCAGATCATTGCGATCGCGCATAGTTTCAATCATCATCGCCCGGTCAATATGTGCCAAGCGATCGCGCATTTCCCGATAGTCTACCGTGGAATCGGAAATCAATTTCTTGAAATCCCGCTCAATATCTGAGGGTTTCAGGGTTTCCTTGGGACTATGCCGCAAATAGCGTTCTACCCGATTTCGCAGGTCCTGCGCTTTTTGCTCTTCCTCCGCCCGAGTCACCGTTTGCAACACCTGCAACCGCACCGCTTCCAAGTGACTGGCGATTTCTTGAATTCGGCCTTGGGTAAACACCCCACGAGAAGCCAGCATTTCCACAAAATTGCCCCGCCGTTCGCGTTCCAACTCTTGGCGAATCAGACCCGGATCCGCTTCGGGATCAAACAGGACATCTCGGAATTCGCGATCAATCATTTCCGGCGTCATCTGCCAGGAATATTTATTGACGACGTAATTTTCAATATCTGCTCGCAAGGCGCTGTAAGGTTCCGCCGGTTTACCCTGAATTTGCCGGGTGACTTTATCAGTTCCCTCGGTCACTTTGTGTTTGGCATCCTGTAACTGAGACAGGATTTTTTCCACATCGAAATCGGATACATCGGTCCGTCCCATCAGCATCCCCAAGGCGGCATTAAACGCCTGGGTCATCCCCTGCTGCATCATCCCGGATTGTTGATTGCCTTTGTTCTGTTTGTTTTGACCCTGATTGCCGATCGCATCAATCAGGCTATCGAGTTTACCATCCAGGCGATCGGAGATTAAATCCGCCGGTGAAGCGTCCTTAATATAATTTACCAATTCCCCCATCCAATCTTTCTGGGGTTGTAACTTTTGCTTGGTTTTATTCCAGGATGCTTCCAACTCATCCACAATGCGATTGATATCCCGCTTTGATAAATCCGTGCGTGAACTGACTAAACTCACCAAAGACTCCCGGTCCACATCCGGCAGCGTTCCTTGGGTTGCCAATTCATGCAGTTGGGGTTCATTTAGCAAATTTTCAAATTCTTGCCGGATCCCTTTCAGGTCCAGTTGTGCCGGTTTTAAAGCCTGAATGTAATCTTCTAAATTCTCGCGAATATCATCGGGATCAAGAGCTTGACCGAGTTCACGCCGCACAGCCGCTGCAGCTGCTTCCGCCGTCGCCACCACCTGATGAGAAGCCGCTTGAGCACCCAGAGCACTCGTAGCTGTTCCTACAATCGACTGAAAGCCAGAAGTAGCCGCATTCACCACAGAACCGACTAACGAGCCAACAGTGGTCGAACTCACCCAAACCAAGATGGAAAAATAGGTCGCCCAAATGACCAACCCCAGAATCGCGCCTAACCCAACACTGACCATCAGGCTGAGTTTAACCGCCAGTAATGCCGCACAAAATAAAGCAATACTAACGGTGACCAAAGTCCAGATGCCAACAGCCGTCTCTACTTTCCGAATCGTACCCCCTAGGGTATCTCCAGAGTCCGAATGTGAGCCAGACGACCGGGAAGTATTACCCATGTAGGAAATACCCGCAGCAACCGAAAGATTTGTTAATAAAAGTTGAAAACCAAAGGCTAAGAGGACCCCAGACACTAAGGCTGCAAAAAATTGGGGTCCTGAAAATAAAATGGAAGACTGTTCTGGCGTCGGCACTTGAGCCAGTCCGCCAAACTCTATCATCCTTTGTACAATCTGAAACATGGTAGCTACCTCGAACGTAGTAAATAAAATTGACTCCCACAATTCGATAAATGGGGTGAGCCACTGAGGATGAAGTCTTTTTAAGTTTTTTTTTGACACCTCCTTATAGACAGCATTGTTCTATACCCCAGTAAAAACATCCCCCTGAAGGCGGATTTATCAAAAATAATCCTGATCAACTTAGATTTCCGTTCCCACATTTGGCGCATCAAAATCACGGGAGAGACATCCAGTGGCCTGCAAACCATGCTTTTTGGTGTCGAGGAGTCTTGTAACCGCAAAATTACAACAGCTACGAGAGCGACTAACGTACCTGCATGAGTGGTATTGTCAGCATCTGTTGAGAGCAAGATTAAGATACTTTGTATGGAATCTTTCGTTTTAAACGGAAAGACTCTGCTCCCACCAAACGCGCAGAGGATCACTTTTGGGTGGCAAGTATCTTCCTTTGAACCGAATTGCATTGAGCGTTTCACGGAGTGCTGAGGCATCCAAAGCGGTTTTCTCAGACCAATGCTTGATGATTTGTAAAGTTGAGAACATCTGAAGGTGCGATGCTTCCCTTTTCATCAAGGCGATCGCCTTTTTGTCATCGGTGGCGATCGCCCATCCTCGGTGCAGGGCGATCGCGCAAGTAGCCGACTCCCCATCATCCAGAAGCGCCGCATAATTGACAAACAATTCCGCTTCGGCTTCTGACTCAAAATCCACAATGATTAGAAGACCCTGGATAATCGCTTGCTCAAACTCGATTGCCGCTTCGTTCTCCACTTCCTCAAGAAGCTGAAGCGTCTTCAATTCCTTGTCTTTCACAACCTGGGTAACGGCAACTTGACCGGGAATAGAGCGCAAAATTGGCAGCAAATGGCCGGAAGCAGCCAAGTTGATTATGCAGCAAGCATCAAGAATAACGTGGGAGTGAGAAACCGTCATTATTTAACCTCACTCCCCATCAGTCTTGTAGCTGGCGGAGATCGACATGAGTCGATTCGTCCACCATTCCGCTGGAATAGTCCCGCAATAGTTCAGCAATCCTACGCGCCTCTAAACGATCAACTCCCAGGAACTCGGCAAAGTGCCCTTCCGTAATAAGACCCTGATCTAATCCCTCGATCGCCAAGTGTTGATAGTGAATCGGAGCCATATCACTCCGTTGGGGAATTTGTTCTAAACCCAGTTCTTGTTGTACCTTTCTGACTTTCAATCCGCGATCTCGTAATCGCTCCCAAGTTCCAGAACGTAGAAGTTCCATTTCCTCCAACCGATAAGCAAGTGCTTCTACAGACACACCGTAATAGTGAGCCAAAGTAAATAAATTAGCTGGCGTAAACTTTTCATTTTCATTGACGCGGCACATATCATTAAACCGCTTAAGCAACCCGCTCGTCGGCATTAAGAAATATTTGGGAAAGGCTTCAGCAAGCCTCTCACTCTCTGGCCTTCTCTTGTATTGCCCTTCAACCAAGTCCAGTACAGGCTTACGTCGATGGGCCAGAAAGTGAAGATATCCATGTGCTAGAGACCAACGCCGCCGTTCTTCCGGGTGGTTGGCATTAATTGCCATGCATCCCCCAAGTTGATCATTGTAACTGTAAATTTCTGAATATTTTCCGGGCATTTTCAGGTAAAAGATCCGCAGTCCTACACTCTGTTCTAAAATATCCCGAAGCATCGGAAGTGGGCCATCTCCAAGCCCGAGTCGTTGGCGCTCTTCAACGGCGATCGCCTCCGCCGTGCGCTCAATCGGCATCCCGCTCACCTCATAGTCCCGAGGATAGTTCCGTGGGAGTGGTGAGTGCATAATTTCTTCAAGTTCTAGATAATACTGACACAACTCTTCTAACCGCCGAATGACGGGTTCAATTTGCTCGCGTTCCACTTCGTGACCCCGATAGGCAGCGCGAAACTGCACCTCGAACGGTTCAATGACCGGACGCGGACGCACAAAATCACTCACGGATCTTCCATAAGCCCGAGCCAGCTTGATGAGTTCCGTAGCCTTCAGACGGCGCTCTCCTTTCTCGATCGCCACCATCGTAGTTCGTGCCGCATCAATCACTTTCGCTGCATCCGCTTGGGTCATACCGCATTGA
>NZ_JAFLQW010000305.1 GCF_017313335.1 Phormidium pseudopriestleyi FRX01
GCCCAATCACATTCACTTATTTGTTGAGATTCACCCGACAGATGCGATTATATCAAGTCGTGTAGGCGGTTAAAACCGCTCGTGTGGGCTTTCCACCTCGGTCTAAAGACGCGAGGCTACCAGCCCTACCGTGTTTCTCTGGTGTAATTCAGAGAGTTTTGAAGTACCCACTATATGGACGAAGGGAGGGAGCGATCGCCCTACACCAAATCCGCTAAAATTTTCGCATTATCCTTTAACTGTTGGCTACTGATCCGAGTTTGCCCAAGCCCCGTCGCCGTTTGACTCGCCCCTAAATTAATACTCGTCACCACTTCCGTAATTTGTTGAATGGCAATATCCTGCTGCTTGATATTAGCGGCAATTTGTTGAGAACTCAACACCACCGTATTAATCGAGGTGAAAACCATTTCAAATGTTTCCGCTGCTGATTGAATCACCTGCATTAATTGGTCGATTTTTTGAGACCCTTCTACCGTCACCTGCGTTGTCGAATGAATGGAATTTTTGATTTCTTGAACTAACGTATTGATTTGATGAGCAGAGTTTTTACTTTGGTCAGCAAGCTTGCGAATTTCAGCCGCAACCACCCCAAACCCTTTGCCATGCTCTCCCGCTCGAACAGCCTCAATGGCCGCATTTAATGCCAATAACTCTGTCTCCATCGCAATTTCACTCACCAAATTAGAAATAATCCCAATTTTTGCAGTTTGGGTTTCAAGAACTTGAGTTTGTTGCGTTATTTTTCCGGCATTGACTTGTAATGTTTTCATTTCCTGGACTGAGGATTCCATAGCATCCTGTCCGGATTCCGTGAGAGCAATCACCTGTTTACCCTGCATTGAAGTTGATTCAGCTTGGGTCGCAATATGTCGCGACGATGCCGCCAGTTCGCTCACCGTTGCGGTGGTTTGACTCATGGATGCTGCCTGTTGATTCGCAACACTTTCCTGCTCCTCAATCGTGCTTGCGAGTTGAGACGACATTGAGGTTAACTCTAGGGAAACTCCTTCGATGGGGTGAATGATTTTTTCTTGTGTAAATCGAAAGATTAAAAGCACAAGGATTAATAAACTAGCTGTTCCCAATAATATTGAAATCTTCATCCACTGTTCTGCCTGAATCGCCTTCTGTTTTCGCACCATGAGCAACGCATTTTCAACGTCCTCCATGTCATTGATTTGAAATCGAATTTCATCCATAATTTGTTTTCCTTTCCCAGAATTGACCAATACTCTGAGCTGTTCATCCTGTCCATTTTGCTTCAGACGAATCGTTTGATTAAGTTCTGCAAGCTTGTCTGCTATCAACCCATCAATCACAGTGAGTTTTTGAGTTTGCTCAGGGTTATCCTGGAGCAATTCTTTTAAGTCTTTAAATACCATCCTCTCTTTTTCAAGACTTTGATTGTATGGTTCTAGAAAGTCTTGATTTCCCGTGAATAAAAATCCCCGTTGACCAGTTTCAGCATCGATCACCACTTTTTCGAGCAATCGAATATTGGACTTAACTTCATGGGTATGACTCACCCATGCCATAGTTTCTATTAAACTACTATTTGTTGCGTAGGCGATCGCACTGACAACAATGTTGATCAGAGCAATTGTTCCTAAGCCAAGGGACAGGATTTTCCCTAGCTTCCATTGTTGTTTTTGGACTTTCATATTGTTTTGGTTCACTGCTTTGGATTTATAGACTGTTTTTTATGTTTCATAGTTGAGTCCTGATTGTTTCAGATATTATTTTATGGGAACTCGATAACAATCTTTAGCTTAACCCGGAGCTATAGAAGCGGTCAAAGCTGAATGCTTTATATTTTGTTACCAAAAACGATTCATATAATCCTTGACAAAACTGTAACTAATGTTACCATTAAGGAGGAATCCAAGAAAAATGACCTATGTTCTTCATCCGACTCTTGATCCCTTGAGTCTGGAGAGACGAAGTGCGATTGAATCGGGTTAGGGAGTTTGATTAAGACGAAGAATTAGCTTGGATCCGCAGTTGAATTTACCGTGGAGAGGCACTCAATGTTAGAAGCAAAACTCAACCCCTGCGCCAATTTGTTGTATGGCTGGATTCAGCGCAGAGGAAGCGAGGAATCACCCGTTAAGGTGGATTTGCAAGATTTTAAAGCCTGGACGGCAGAATATCGGGACCGTCCTTATAGCGATCGCGAAATTTTTGATGCCTTGCAGCAATTAAAAGAACTTGCAGCGGTGGCGATCGCCAAAACTGAAGTCACTGTCTCTGTTTTACCGAGAAAAATCCAGGGTTCTACCGAGCATCCATCTCTGGAATTATTACTAAATGAGTGCTATATAACCGAAGAAGATTCTGGAAATCAACGCTATGGGAATGATATTTCGGGCGATCGCCCGAATCGATTCTTAATCGTTTCCCTGGTTGTCTTAACCTCTTTCCTCTGTGGACTTATCCCCTTAGTCGCAGTTCAAACCCTGCCTGAAACCCAGGTAGTGCAGGTGGAAACGCTCACACCCTGGAGTGTGCTTGGGGACCACAATACTAATTAAAAGTTTAAATCTATCCATAGACTGAAAAACCCTGGTGCAGCTTTCATAACATCACGAAATCCGTTTTTAAAATCAGCCTGGGTCATCTTGCCCTTGTGTCCGAACGTCATACCCTGACAAGGGTTTGACCTTTTCTGGAGTCGGGGAATCCTCCTGGCATTTAGAAGTCAGGGAACTTTTTTCGTCTATACCAGAGATTGTTCATTGTAGAAGCGATCGCGATCGCCTTTGTAGATGTTTTTAATCGCCTAATTGACCAAGTAAGATCACTTAGTAAATATAGAAATGGCTTGATGATTGAGATAGGCAACAATTTCAGAATAAATATTGACGTTCTAGGCAAATTCAGGTATGGCCTTCTTACCAGCGACCGACCGTGATTCCTTCAACTCCTCAGAAAATCCATTAGCGGTTCTGAGTGGAGATAGCATTTATATTGTTTATCCCAATGGCAAAGTAGAAGCGATCACCAGTCAATTTTTAGAGCGATCGCGGATTAAAAACCTGCTTCAGCGTTGTCAGGTCTGGGGCGACCTGGCTGCTTTTTAAAAAAAGGGATAGCGAGTCATCCAAAATCCGGTGGACATAACCTCAAATCAAAAGAAGAAGATGTAGAAACGCTCCATTTCTCATCTTTACAGCAGTGTGAGGATATAAAATTCAGCTAGAGGGTTACTCACCCGGATTGGGGATTTCCCTGATCAACCTTTTTATTAAGCTAATCAGGGAAAAATTAAGGGGTTGATGAAGACCCCCAAGCCCCCAAAAATATAAAGTCCGCCAATGCGGACTTCCCGAGATTCAAAATTCGGTTTTAAAGTCTGACGACTAGATGTCGCGTTCGCTTAACTCGCGACTAATATGATCAAAGGGTTGATCTACCCAATCCCCGGGTTGAATCCCCGCTTCAGTGATCTTTTCTCTGACCATTTCTTTGAGGATTTGAATCCCGACCACCGTCGGTCCAATGGGGACTCCTAAAGAATTGTAAGTTTCCCGCAATCCTTGCAGAACTCGTTCATCGAGAACGTCGGTATTTCCGGCAACTAAGGCATAACTGGCATACCGCAGATAATAGTCCATATCCCGCAGGCAGGCCGCATAGCGACGGGTCGTATAGGCATTTCCACCCGGACGAATCAACTCAGGTAAATCCGCAAATAAACGGATCCCGGCTTGTTTAACGAGTTCGGCTGCATTGGCATTAATAATTCCAGCCGCTTGTACCCGGACAGTCCCGGTTTGAAAATAGGACTTCAGGTTATCAATGGCGTCGCGATCGAGATAGCGACCTGTGACGTCATAGTTTTTTATCAGGCTTGTGATTGCGTCCCGCATTAAATTTCTTCTCCCAACAGTGTCAACAGATGGTTTACTACTCTTTTGAAACTCCCGATGTCTAAAGACATGGGGATTCTTGCACAGCATTAGAACACAGCCTAATTCTGATGGGCTCTGTCAAAATGCCTCTAATAAGTCCGCTCAAATCTAGTTTGAACTTTCCCTTGACTTTGCGAAGGATATTGGCAGTACCATTGCCATCTGCATTGATACATCCAACTGTTCCAGTCTATAGCAGTAGGCGGTTAAAACCGCTCGTGTGGGCTTTCCACATAGCATCTTTAGAGGCTCCGGCTACCAGCCCTACCGCGTTTCTCTTGTGTTGTGCGTTATCAAGATTCGGGCAACAACAGGACCGATCGCCGAGTATTTTGACCACCTTAATGAGCAAAAATACTTAGGAGGGAGTGAGGCGAATTGGCCTTTGCTTCCCTTCGGACGTCAGATGCTCGAACGTTTGTAGTCTACTACAAAGCGATACCTAGGAACAGACCATCTAGTAATCATAAGAAAGGCGATCGGGGGGAGGGGTCCTTGGTCCTTGGTCCTTGGTCCTTGGTGGATGGTGAGGATGTTTGTAGTAACGACTTGCTGTCGTTGCCAAGAGTGTCATGGCGTCCGCCATGACACTTACCATGAGCGGCGATCGCGCCTGGTATGGGACTGAAGCGATCGCCTCCAAAGGAGCGCGTTACTTGGCGTCAGCCAAGTAACGCGCAAACGACTGAAGTCTTTACTACAAACAATCTCCCCCATCCCCCCCATCCTCCCCCTGAAATCCTTAATATTTTCTCTATTCGTAGACAATCAGAATTGTGGTTAAATCCAACCAGAGTTGTACAGAATACTCAGGAAACAGTTTTTTGTATCAATTGATACAAAAACTCCCTAAGTCAATCCCTAGGATGATTCAGGGATAACGCAACTGAATCTTGGAGCCTGACGAGCGATGGTGCTGTACACCGTTCGATGTGCAACCCGCAGATCCGCGCGATCGCCAACGCCATAAGACAAGGGAGCAGATGCGCTATCCAATCAAGCGCCAGAGGGGAATTTTGCAATGTATTGACCCGGCATTGTTCATGGCGATCGGCACCGACTTCGCCATCGAAATAGACCGATAGATCTGAATCCTCAAAGTTCGCGGGCGCCGACGAATGCCTCTCTTCCCAGTCCTGACCAGGAAAGGGATCCGGCTAGATCTAGGTTCGTACCCAAACCTCTTTGAAATCCTGCCCCTTGTAAGCACGCTCGTTCCCTGCCGTCGATTGACACTAACCTAGAACAGAGGAGATATTAATGTTTCAGACTCCACAAGAAGTTTTAAATTATATCCGCGAGCACGACATCAAGATCATCGATCTCAAGTTCATCGATACGCCAGGAATCTGGCAGCACTGCTCGTTCTATCGCGATCTGATTGACGAAAGTGCCTTCGATGAAGGCGTCGCCTTCGATGGTTCCAGCATCCGGGGTTGGAAAGCCATCAATGAATCGGATATGTCGATGGTCCCCGACCCCACAACGGCCTGGATCGACCCCTTCATGGCCGAGAAAACTCTCAGCATGATTTGCAGCATCAAGGAACCCCGCACCGGCGAATGGTACAGCCGCGACCCCCGCACCATCGCTCAAAAATCCTTGGACTATCTGATTACAACAGGTTTGGGCGATATGGCCTTCATCGGCCCTGAAGCTGAATTCTTCGTGTTTGACGATGTTCGCTTCGATCAAACTGAGAACACTGGCTATTACTACGTCGATTCCGTCGAAGGACGCTGGAACTCCGGTAAGCAAGAACCCGGTGGCAACCTCGGCTATAAACCGGGCTACAAACAAGGGTATTTCCCCGTTGCGCCAACGGATACCCTCCAAGATATGCGGACCGAAATGCTGCTGACTATGGCGGATTGCGGTGTTCCCATTGAAAAGCATCACCATGAAGTCGCCACCGGCGGACAAAATGAATTGGGGATTCGCTTTGCTCCCTTGGTGCAAGCGGCGGACTATTTGATGACCTACAAGTATGTCATCAAAAACGTCGCCAAGAAATATGGCAAGACGGTGACGTTCATGCCGAAGCCTTTATTTAACGATAACGGCTCGGGGATGCACACCCACCAGTCGATCTGGAAAGATGGTCAACCCACCTTCGCCGGGGATCAGTATGCGAATTTGAGCAAGAGTGCACTGCATTACATTGGCGGTTTACTCAAGCACGCACCTGCTTTGTTAGCTATTACTAACCCCACCACGAACTCTTATAAGCGCTTAGTTCCGGGTTTTGAAGCCCCTGTGAACTTGGCTTATTCCCAAGGTAACCGTTCGGCCTCGATCCGGATTCCCCTTTCTGGACCGAATCCGAAGGCGAAACGCATGGAGTTCCGCTGTCCTGATGCCACCTGTAACCCTTACTTGGCATTTGCGGCGATGCTTTGCGCTGGCATTGATGGGATTAAGAATGAAATTGATCCCGGTGATCCTTTAGATGTGGATATCTATGACCTCAGTCCTGAAGAGTTGGCGAAGGTCCCCTCGACTCCTGGTTCTCTGTTGGATGCACTCAAGGCCCTGGAAGCGGATCATGAGTTCCTGACGGCAGGTGGTGTGTTTACGGAAGATTTCATCACTAGCTGGATTGAGTACAAACTCGACAATGAAGTGAACCCGATGCGTTTGCGTCCTCACCCCTATGAGTTTGCACTCTACTACGATTGTTAATTTCTTGGGTTACATACCCTTGGCGAATTAATTAGACAAGGGCCACCCTACCCGGGTGGCCCTTTTTGGTGACGCCACTGAAAAAAAGCGGGTTGACTGGGGTTTTCGTTACAATTATTTATATTAAAACTTCATCGATCGCATTGATTTAGCCCTACCATGACAGATTATCTCACTAAAGTAGCCTATCAAACGGTTCAAAACAGTAAAACCTATTTGAGTCTGGCTCATAAATCCATCAGCAGCCAGTTACTCAAAACCTTCGCACCCCCGCGCGAATCTCAGACGAATCCCATCTCCCCCAAGCTGTTAATGCTCATTCGGGAACGTCTCGATCGCCTGATTGAAACCGACTGGGATGATGCAGAATCCGGTATCTATCCGACGGATCTGCTGTTTGACCATCCCTGGTACGACTTTTTGCGGCAGTATCCTTTGCTCTGTTTAGATCTGCCCAGGGTCTGGAGCAGATCGCAACAAAACAAGCATCAGGAATTTGCCTCCGACATCGATACCAGCAACTATCCGGCCTACTACCTGCAAAACTTCCATCACCAAACTGATGGCTACTTAAGTGATGATTCAGCGAACTTATATGATTTACAGGTAGAATTGTTATTTAATGGGTCTGCCGATGCCATGCGTCGGAGAATTTTAGCCCCCTTAAAGCGATCGCTCAATACCTGGCCTGCCATTCCTCAAAATCAAATCCGCATTTTAGATATCGCCTGTGGCACTGGGCGCACCCTAAAATTCCTCCGAGGAATGCTCCCGAAAGCGGCACTTTTTGGCATGGATTTATCCCCGGCTTACTTGCGAAAAGCCAATGAAATCCTGTCTCAAATTCCGGGTGAATTACCCCAACTCTCCCAGGCCAATGCAGAGGAAATCCCCTATCGGAATGATTATTTTCATGCGGTAACTAGCGTTTTTCTATTCCATGAACTTCCCGCTAACCCTCGACAAAACGTGATTAATGAATGTTTTAGGGTGTTGCAACCCGGGGGGAGTTTGACCCTTTGTGATTCAATTCAGGCCAGTGATTCTCCTGAATTGAAAACAATTCTGGAAAACTTTTCTCAGATGTTTCATGAACCCTACTACCGGAATTATATCCAGGATGATTTAGTCCAGCGGTTAGAAACAGCAGGGTTCACGGATATTCAAATTGAAACCCATTTCATGAGTAAATATTGGACCGCCCGTAAACCTCACTTGAGTGAATAGGTGGGGCAACTTGAAATCGGCGATCGCCCTCATCAAATCAGCCTCCACCCTATTTAAACCTTAACAAGGGTGAGCGACTCAACTGCCGCTACTCAAATTATCAATGCCACAGCAATATATCAGTCCTTGGAGAGTAGACAGAAACGGCATGGATACGCTATACAAGGTCTAAGAAAAACCCAACGATGCACCAGTAGGAACCTGATAATGACAACCGACTTAGAAACCCAATGCACTCCCATCCCTTCTACAGAAGAGTTATTAGAAGAGTCTTCAGAAATTAACCTCGTAGAGGAACTTGAAACCGTCATTGGCAGTTTGGCTCAGGACCAAAAGGTGATGTTCGCGCTCAACGAATCGGGTCATCTTTGGAAATTCAAATACGGCTCCGTTGAAGTGTTCGTGCAACTCTCAGGAACCAGTGATGAGGATACCTTAACAGTTTGGTCTTTCGTCCTCCAACTCCCCGCCAAGAACGAACCCGAGTTAATGCGGAAGTTATTGGAAATGAACTGGTTGAGCACTTATGAAGCCCATTTTGGCATTGTGGACGAACGAATCACGGTCCTGTGTAGTCGCACCGTCATGGATCTCAATCCCAGCGAAATTTCGCGATGCGTCACCATCGTAGCGGCGATCGCCGATGAAAATGATGAACCACTCCTGGCAGAGTACGGACAATAGCACCCTAGGGGTATTAATAGATCATCAATCGATTAATTTACCCCCAATGCCTTAATTGCCGCAGTTAGGGGGTCACTCTAGCCATTTCATGTCCTACATTACCTGTTTAATTAAAGCGCGGTGCGTATTCCTAAAGGCGCTGCGCTTATTTTTGTGCGATTGTTCTGTCCTTGTCGATTTGGTTGATTACCAAATGGTTTGAATCGTCGTTAATGCCTGAATTTTACGGTCACGGGTGACTAAGGGAAGATTTAAAGATAAAGCAGTCGCCGCAATAATCCGGTCTGGCATATCTGGCACGGTTGCCCTGTCAATTTGTCGAACAGTTGCGGCAATATTCCGATCCAACGGTGCTAATAAAATGCCCATATTCGGATTATCCGCTGCATTTAAAACTCGGGTCAGCACCTCATTTACTAAACGCCCTCGTTCAATCAAATAAGAAATTTCTACAATAGAAATAGCAAAAAAATAGATGAAATCTCCCCCAGTCGCTGCTTGTTCTAAAGCATTTAATGCAGATGGAGAAAGTCTGGGCAGGTCAAAAACATACCAAATTATGGTATGCGTATCTGCTACGACGGATGGCATTAAATCATCTCCCGGGGAAAATTACCCCACATCTCTTTCCGGGCTTGGGCAATGTCTTCTTCGGTAATATCAACTTTTAAATCAGCACACAATCCTTTGACGCTCTTTAACGGTCGTTTATGCGGATTCTTTTGCTGAAGAAATTCTGCAAAATCTAATACTTCTTGCTGCTTATCGGGGCTTAATGTCCGCAACTTTTCTAAAACGGCCTGTTCTAAATTCATGGGTTCAGTTCCTCCGTCATCGTTATAAAGCGGTTCCCAGGGTTATTCGCGTACATTTTTGGAGTGCGAGCATCTTGCTCGCTCTTGATAATAGCGAGCAAGATGCTCGCACTTCATAATGTACGCGAATAACTCTGGGAACCGCTATAAGATATTGATATTGTCTAAACTATCATGAGCCTGAACTTTCCCCTTTGTCTACAGGCTTCCACCCTATCCAAAGCACCCTTCATTCTTTACTGATGCACAGTCCCCTTTGGCGATTGATTCCACCGATTCAGGTGAGCGGTTCCATGCAGATGGCAATCGATTTATGGTTACTAGAACAGTATGTCTCGGGGAATCATCCCCCGGTGTTGCGATTTTATACCTGGGACCCCGTTGCGATTTCTCTGGGTTACCATCAACGGCGCTGGCCCCAACGGTGGGAGAATTTAATGTGGCAGGGGATGCCGATTGAGTTGGTGCGGCGTCCGACTGGGGGTCGGGCGGTGCTGCATCAAGGAGATTTGACTTATATGGTGGTGATGTCGGATCCGGATGCCGGGGAGGGGACAGGGGCGAAACGCTCTCCTGTGCCGGGATATGAGGCGATTTGTGAGTTTTTAATCGCGGGTTGGCGCAGTTTGGGGGTTGAGTTACAGTATGGTCGGGCGGGACGAGGATACCGGCAGACGGCGAATTGTTTCGCGACGGCAACGGGTGCGGATTTGGTGTTGCCGTCGGGGGAAAAGTTTATTGGCAGTGCTCAACTCCGGCGCAATGGGGCGGTTTTGCAGCAGGGTTCGATGCAGTTAAACCCCTCGCCGGAGTTGTTTTCTGAGGTTTTTGGAGCGTCAGGACGGGTGCAGGGTTTGCCGGTTCTATCTTTGCCGTTGGAGGGGTTCAGGGAACGGGCGATCGCCTCTTTGGTGGAGTCTGCTTCGGGTTGTTTCAAGGTGCAGTTGATTCCTCAACCTCTTTCTGAGGGTGAATGGGAGGAAATCAATCGCTTCAGTAACCCTGATCTGGGGTGTGGGAAAGACTCGGAGGATGGTTCGGGATTTCTTTGAAGGCAAGTATTTTTTTGGACATTGATACTTCTCAACTCCCATCAACTGCTTAATTTGTGTATGAAACTCCGCTACTCGGTAGCGGTTTTGTGCCTGCCCTATCCCCGAAAAAACTGCCGGAAATCTTCATCTTGGGTACTTAGTTTTACCCAGTCTGCTCCCGCTTTACTTAATTTTTCCACCAGGCGATCGCAGGCGGGGCGTTCGGTGGCATAATGACCGGCGTCGATCAGCACTAAGCTGCGATCGCGGGCTTCCTGGAATTGATGAAATTTGCAATCTGAGGTGAGATAAGCCTCGGCACCAGCTTGGACCACGGCATCGATATAACTGGCTCCTGAACCGCCTAAAACCGCTACCCTGCGGATGCGCTGTTGGGGGTCAGTCGGAGAAACAATCAGTTCGGGCGGCTGCAATTTTTCTTGAATTAGGGTTAACAAATCCCCGAGGGGGAGTGCCGGTTCCAGTTGTCCAATTCGTCCATAGCCGATTCCCGTTTGGGTGGGGACAATTGCCTTGACTTGTTTGAGTTTTAATAGCTGCGCTAAGACATCAGCAGTGCCATGATTCACTTGGTCAAAGTTGGTGTGAGCGCTATAAATGCCGATGCGATGGGTAAAGGCAAGTTTGGCCATTTCGCCAATTGCTTCACCGCTACAGAGGCGATTGACTCCTCCAAAAATCAGGGGATGGTGAGCAAAGATTAAATTAACAGGTTCACCAGTTTGTTGGTGGGCGACTGCTTCTTCCATGACGGCTAAAGTGGGGGTTAAACAGACTAACACCCGCGCCGGTTGGGTTAAGATTCCGGGTTCGATTTGCCACCCACAATTATCCCATTTTTCTTGCCATGCTGGGTTCGCCCAGCCTTCAAACCATTGAATGAGCTCTTCAATCTTCATTTTGCTACTCAGTCATCCCTTTGTACTGTCATTCGTAGAGGTCCCGGGGATCGAATCCTCTATCGAAGTCCTAGGTTTCAGTGTAACAAAGCTGATCCAAGATAGGGGCGATCGCTCGTTTAAGTTGGTAATTTCAGCCCGGGGTGCGCTAATCGACTGAGGATGAAGTCAGGGGCGATCGCATCTAATCTGGGCGACTCCAGCCAAAATTGTCCCCTTTCCGGCTGATCCGGATAGCATCATAATCATTTAAAACAAAATTTTAATCGGGTTGATTCGATTAGTTTGACCCGGAGTGCCTTTCCTGCTCTATTAAAAAGGTAGGCTCCAAACTAAGCCTTATAAATATTCCTCTAGGGAGATTTAATTTGTCAAGTTTAATTTTATAAATAAAAAGTATATCTTTTCTTTATTGAACTCTTCAAACCAGTTGATTTAATATTTATTGTTGGGTTCATGAGGATTTACCTTGAATATTTAATGAAAAATAGTGGATTGGTTTAGATTTAAATACCTAAAATTTTTTCCCTGAGTTTACAACATCTTGAAAAATATGTTATAAACTGAGATAAAGAAAATTACCTCTGACAACCAATCTTATTACCAGGAGTTCGTTTATGGCAAACCTTTGGTCGTTAATTGAAACGAATCGGGGAGAAATCAGCAAAGTGTTGATAGAAACTCCCTTAGCTCAAGTTTTAAGCGGCCCCATTAAAGACCCCGTTGCCATTTTTTTGATTATCATGGCAATGATGCTCGTCGCACCCTTGGTTTTTGAGCGGTTAAAACTGCCGGGAATTGTGGGTCTAATTCTAGCTGGAGTGGTCATCGGACCCTACGGGTTAGGACTATTAGCCCGAGATGAGACAATTGTGCTATTAGGCACAGTGGGATTGTTATTTTTAATGTTTATGGCGGGGTTAGAAACCAGTTTAGAGGACCTCAAACTCAATGCGGATAAAGCCATTGTTTTTGGGTTAGCTACCTTTGCCATTCCAATGGTGTTGGGAACTGGGGCGATGTTGTTGCTAGGATATAGTTGGTTAGCCGCCATTCTAGTTGCCTCTTGTTTTGCCTCTCATACCCTGCTGGCATTGCCAGTTTTGACCCGTCTGGGAATCATGCGAGCTCAAGCGGTAACTGCCACGTTGGGAGGAACCTTAATCACCAATGTTCTGGCTTTGTTAGTGTTAGCCGTCGTTGTCAAAGCATACGGGGGTGAATTAACCTTAGAGTTTTGGCTTTTTCTAATTCCTGCTTTGGTCATTTATACCGTAGCTACCTTGTGGGGAGTTCCCAAACTGGGGCGATGGTTTTTCAGAAAATTTGGTCATGATGAGGGAGCAGAATTTACCTTTGTAGTTGCCACCTTGCTGGTGGTTTCTTATGTGGCTCAATTGATTGAAATCGAGGCAATTATTGGAGCATTTTTAGCGGGAGTAGCGATTACTCAACTGATTCCTGCTTTGAGTCCTTTAATGAATCGGATTCAGTTTATTGGAAACACGCTCTTTGTCCCCTTCTTTCTGTTGTCCGTGGGGATGTTAATTGACCCAATGATTCTGATTAGTGAACCGCGATCGCTCGTGGTGGCTGGGGTCATGATTGCCGCTGAATTTATTGCTAAATATATAGCGGCATGGGGTTCAGGGAAGCTATTTGGCTGGACCTTTCCCAGTACGATGGTCGTATTTGGTTTGTCCGTCGCCCAAGCAGCTTCCACCCTAGCAGCAGTGACAGTTGCTTATGAGATAAAACTGGTCGATGAGGTGACAGTCAATGGCATTATTGCGATGATTCTCGTGAGTTGTATTGCATCTCCCTGGATAACTGCAAAGTGGGGAAAAGATGTGAAACCCGAGGAGAAAACGACCAGCCGTGAAACAGCAGGTTTGACCGATCGCGTTTTAGTTCCCGTTGCGAACCCCAGTACGGAAGATAACCTGTTAAATTTGGCGATTTTACTGGCGAAAAACTCCAAGGGTACATTGCTACCTTTGCACGTTATTTCTGATAAAAATGGCAAGATTTCTCCAGAGCAAAAAATCCAACAAAACCAGTTATTAGCCGCAGCAGAAACGATTGCTCATGCGGCAACTGTAGCCGTGGAAACGATTGGTCGAATTGATGCCGAGATCGCCGGTGGCATCGTGCGTAGTGCCTCAGAACGCAATGCCACCTTAATTATTTGTGGGTGGAAAGGATTCTCTACCTATCAGGAAAATTTCTTTGGCAACGTGATTGATCGCATTGTGCGACGAGCTCCGGTCCCGGTTTTGATTACTCGATTTCCTCACCCCATCGAGAATACTGCCCGAATCTTTGTCGCCGCAACCGAAGCAGAAACTACCTCTGAGGAATTTAAACAAACCCTAGAAATTGCTAACACCATCGCCACTGAACTCAAGGCAAACTTACAGTTATTATTGATTGTCACTGGGGGTTCTCAAGACGTTGATTTTGACCTTGAATCCTTTGGATTGAGTCAAACGACTCCGGTTCAACGCTTACGGGGAAACTTTGTTAGAAAAGTATCGAGAATGCTAAAAACCGATGATTTGTTAGTTTTAACATCGGGTTCCCATCAATATCAAGCATTTGGGTTATCTGGGGGATTAGTAGAACCGGAGGCGATCGTGCGTGCACATCCCGATGTTGCAACGATTGTGGCTCATTTTCCGCCCCGGAGTTAACCCAGATCATCTTTGCGGATGTCACCGAATCGGGTAGGGGCAGTTTCTAGACTACCCCTACCTTATTCGGTAAGAAGTCAGTCTGATTTCAGACAGATTCTGTGACCCTTTCACCCTGGCGATCGCCAGCATCCAGTTCATATTTAGAAGGTTTATTTTTCCATTTATCCATAATATCCTTAAAATATAACTCTTGAATCCAAATCTGAGCTACCACTGTCAATGGTAGAGCTAACAATAATCCCAAAACCCCAAAAATACTGGCAAAGAAAATTTGCGCCACTAGAGTTACCGCCGGTAACAGGGATACTTGTTTTGCCATCACCGTAGGCGTTAACCAATAACTTTCAATTTGTTGAATGATGATATACCAAATCAACACAGCCAAGGCTTTCCATGGGGCATCTAATAACGCAATCATCAAGGGAAATACGGCGCTTATGGTCGGACCAATATTGGGAATGAAATTAAATAATCCCGCCATCAACGCATGAACTAAAACCAGATCCACTTGTAAAATCCAGAGTCCGATTCCACTCAAACTACCAATAAAAATACAATTAATCGTAATTCCGGCAAACCAGTTCCCTAAACCAATTTCGCATTCTGATAAAATCTCATTGGCGCGGCGGCGATAAAAAGAGGGGAATAGTCGGACAAACGCCTGTTGATATTCCACCGGATTGGCTAACAGCATCAAAGTCAGAACTATCACAAACAGAAGTTGAAAAGCAATTTTAAAGGAATTAGAGAAAAAATCGAAAAAATTGGTGACCGATCGCAGGACGAAGGGCTGCAACTGTACAATCAACTCAGCCAGACTTGGCGGTTGAGGTAACCAAATCGGCAACTGAGTTTCCAGCGATCGCAGCCAAACCCGCAACGCGAGAAACACTTGCGGTAATAGCTCAATCATCCGTTGGGATTGTTCGAGAAACTGGGGAACCACCAGCCAAATAAACAGCACATTGAACAGCACCGTCAAACTCAGAGTGATGAAAATAGCAACTGTGCGGTTGAGACGTAATCGCTTCTGGAACTGCTTGGCAATACTATTGAGAACAGTGGCAAAAACGATCGCCACAAATAACAGTAACAACAATTGCCGAATTTCCCACAGAATATAAAGGGAAATCAGAATGGCAACAAACCCCAGCCATTGACCAAATTTCACAGGTGTTGCTCGTTTAGATAATAGACTTTCCTTTAGGAATATAGCCCATGACCTCTCCAAATTGGGGAGAAGATCCTCTATATTCAGGGCAGGCGACTGCTCATGCCCAGTAAAAAATCCCCGGACCCGCCCGCTTGGGTGATATTCTGAACCATTGGACTAGCAATTATTCAAACCATGCCCGCGCCGAGCACCTCTACCATCACAGCATTTCCCCTGACAGCAGTTGTCGGTCAGGAAGCGATTAAACTCGCGCTACTGTTAACCTCAGTAGACCCCGGATTGGGAGGACTGGCGATCGCCGGTCGTCGGGGAACCGCCAAATCCGTGATGGCGCGTGCCATTCACGCCCTGTTGCCCCCAATTGAAGTAGTCAAAGACTCCATCGCCAACTGCAATCCCACCAATCCCGATGAATGGGACGACCTCACCCGAGAAACTTATCCGACCCAATCTATCAACGGCACTACCCCGGATGAGATTCCCACCCAAATCATTCCCGCCCCCTTTGTGCAAATCCCCCTCGGGGTCACAGAAGACCGTCTTTTAGGGTCCGTGGATGTAGAACAGTCGGTCAAGCAAGGAGACTCAGTATTTCAACCCGGTTTACTCGCCCAAGCACATCGGGGAGTGCTCTATATCGATGAAATCAACCTCCTTGATGACCAAATCGCCAACCTGCTGTTAAGCGTCCTCACCGATGGACGCAACCAAATCGAACGGGAAGGAATTAGCTTCCAACATCCCTGCAAACCCCTATTTATCGCCACCTATAACCCCGAGGAAGGGTCCCTGCGCGAACATCTACTCGATCGCATTGCCATTACCCTCTCCGCCGATGGGGTCCTCGGCCTAGATCAGCGCGTGGAAGCAGTAGAACAAGCCCTATCTTACTCCGCCTCTCCCCAGGAATTCTTACATCAATACACCGAAGATATCGACAACCTCAAAACCCAAATTCTCCTCGCCCGAGAATGGTTAAAGGATGTCGAAATTCAATCGGACCAAATCGCCTATCTCGTCAATGAAGCCCTCCGAGGCGGCGTTCAGGGTCATCGCGCCGAATTATTTGCCCTGCGCGTCGCCAAGGCATCAGCGGCCCTGGATGGTCGAACCTCCGTCAATGCAGAGGACCTGCGTCGGGCGGTGGAATTGGTGATTGTTCCCCGTTCGACGATTGTCCAAACCCCACCGGAGGAGGAACAACCCCCGCCGCCACCGCCACCGCCGCCGCCGCAAGACAACTCAGATCAGCAACAAGACGAACCGGACGAGGAAGAACCCGAAGAACAAGAAGAACAAGAAGAACAGGAACAACCGGAACAGGAACAAAGTATTCCCGAAGAGTTTTTGTTCGACCCCGAAGGGGTGATCATGGACCCGAGTGTGTTGTATTTCGCACAAATGGCGAAACGGCAAGGCAAGTCTGGCAGTCGCTCAATTATTTTTTCTGACGATCGCGGACGGTATATTAAGCCGATGTTACCGAAGGGCAAGGTCCAACGGGTGGCGGTGGATGCTACGTTACGCGCTGCTGCACCCTATCAAAAAGCCCGTCGGGAACGGCAACCGGACCGCAAGGTGATTGTAGAACAGGGGGATTTGCGATCAAAGCGGTTGGCCAGAAAAGCCGGGTCTTTAATCATCTTTGTAGTGGATGCCTCGGGTTCGATGGCACTCAACCGGATGCAGTCGGCCAAAGGGGCTGTATTACAACTGCTGACGGAAGCGTATCAAAACCGCGACCAAATCGCTTTGATTCCGTTCCGAGGAGAAAAGGCGGATGTTTTGTTACCTCCGACGCGCTCAATTACTTCCGCCCGTAGACGGTTGGAACGGTTGCCCTGTGGCGGTGGATCACCCTTAGCGCATGGATTGACGACCGCTGTGCGGGTGGGATTAAATGCTCAACAATCTGGGGATATCGGTCAGGTGGCGATCGTTGCCATTACTGATGGACGGGGGAATGTTTCCTTGTCTCGGTCCTTGGGCGAACCGGCGATCGAAGGTGAGAAACCGGATATTAAGGGTGAACTGCTGGAGATTGCCGGGAAGATTCGCGGGGTGGGAATGCAACTGTTGATGATTGATACAGAGAATAAGTTTGTTTCAACTGGGTTTGCGAAAGAGTTGGCAAAAGCGGCAGGGGGTCGATATTATAGTTTACCCAAGGCCACGGACCGGGCGATCGCAGATATGGCCAGAGGTGCCCTAGCAGAAATGAAGTCTCGCTAGGACCGGGGTACCGGATTAAGTCTCAAGAGGGTAGGGTGACCAAACCCCTACA
>NZ_JAFLQW010000491.1 GCF_017313335.1 Phormidium pseudopriestleyi FRX01
CCGCGCTTGGGTTTATCGTCGGCGGTGCGTTCTAATTCGCTTTGATTGCTGACTTCTTCAATGAAAGATTCAACTGCTGCTAATCGGTCTGGGGTGGTAACTTTTCGAGTTAAAGGATGTTCTGGGGCTAAGACTAAATAAGTTACGCCATAAACCGTATCAGGACGGGTGGTAAAGACGGCAACTTTTTCGGAACTGCCAACAATGGGGAATTCTAAATAAGCGCCGACGGATTTACCAATCCAGTTAGCTTGCATCAGTTTAACCCGTTCGGGCCAACCCGTTAATTGGTCTAAATCATTGAGTAATTGTTCAGCATAATCGGTAATTTTGAAGAACCATTGTTTGAGCAATTTACGCTCGACTTTAGCCCCCGATCGCCAGGACCGACCCTCATTATCAACTTGTTCGTTAGCGAGTACGGTTTGGTCGATGGGGTCCCAGTTAACTGCCGCTTCTTTTTGATAGGCGAGTCCGGCATTAAAAAACTGCAAAAATATCCACTGAGTCCATTTGTAATACTCTGGGGAACAGGTGGCGACTTCTCTAGTCCAATCGAAGGCAATCCCGAGGCGTTCGAGTTGCTGTTTCATCTGGGCGATATTTTGATAGGTCCATTTCGCCGGATGAATCCCGCGTTCAATGGCGGCATTTTCTGCGGGGAGACCAAAGGCATCCCATCCCATCGGATTCAGGACGCGATACCCTTGCATCCGCTTGAGACGGCCAATCACGTCGGTGATGGTGTAAACTCGGACGTGACCCATGTGCAGGTTTCCCGAGGGATAGGGAAACATGGACAGGGCATAAAATTTCGGGCGATCGCGGGTTTCAGGGGTTTGATATAACTGGCGTTCTGTCCAACTTTGCTGCCACTTTTCCTCAAGGGATGCGGGATTATAACGGGATTCCACGACAAATCTCCTAACTCTATTGCTCAATCGCGTTTGCATCGATATTTTGACATACTCTTGAGGAAATTTGGAGACCCCCGGTTGCTGAGTAGGGCGTCCGAGGCAGGATGGGAACCCCGGGAGAAGCAACTGGGTTTGTGCCCCTAATCCGTTGCCAACTGCCTCAAATGTTTTCAAGAAACCGGGGTCTAACCTGACCCGCTACCCCCGTTTGAGGTGATGCTTCTCGGAGAAAACTCCAGGCAATATGCTACTATTTATACCATGAATTTTACCGTCAGGGAGCATCTGGAAGCTGAAAATACGTCAGATGCTATATCGAAACCGCTTACAATTGAGTATCGATGTGGCATCGGCAGGCAACTGGATCAGCAGCAGATTGCTGGCATGAACTGCCGGATGATTTAAAGGGGTCTTCAAATGGGGAAAGAACCGATGGGTGTGGCATTCAACTCTTCACCTATTTGAGAAAATCAAAGATTCATTTTTTCTGCTGTCCCTGGGGGAGGGTCTGAAAAAATTTAGGAGGATAAGACTCGTCCACTTTGAGGGCGATTTCCAGTGATTTTAAATGCCAGATCGTGCCGATGCCCCGCTTCGCGATCAGATGCATTAGGGTGCATTGGGGCAAAGCACACCGGGTTAATAGGAGGATTAACGGATGACGTTTATTTTTGGGGATAATCAAGGGAATACTTTAATTGGCACCGACAGTGATGATACGATTATTGGCGGTGATGGGAATGATTCGATTTTGGGCAATGCGGGAGAGGATATTCTCTTTGGGGGTTTAGGGGAGGATACTTTAATTGGCGGTCCCGGGGCGGATATTTTTGTCCTCGGATCGGGCCGAGATACGATTGTTGATTTTCAAAAAGGGGTGGATAGACTGGCGGTTTCCCGGGATTTAAGAACGGCACAAATTCGCCTAGAACCGATTTTTGAACGAAGGGGAAATGGGAACTCAAATCCGGTGCAAATCGCCACTCAAGTGGTGGTGATCCAAAATGGCGATCGCCAGGTGATTGGGGAGGTATTCGGGTCGATTAATTTGGATGGTACGGATTTTTTAAATGCAACCCTTGACCCCCTGTCCAGTGTGGTTGAGTTTAGTGCCGCCAATTTTACGGTTCAGGAGGGGGTTCCCAGTGTAGAAGTGAGGTTACTTCGCACTGGCAACCTAAGTGAGTCGGCCAATGTGACCATTCTGCCAACCGATCGCACGGCGATCGCCTCAGCGGATTACATCGGAGGTCCTCGGACGGTCACCTTTGCCCCCAGACAATCCCAGGCGGTGGTGACGATTCCGATTATTGATGATGAGATTCTGGAACCGACGGAAACCTTTAATCTCAGCTTAGTCAATCCTACGGAAAATCTCAGAATTGGAGGGCGATCGCAATCCACCATCACCATTCTCGATGACGATATAGCACTCTCTTTTGGTGAGCAAACCTTTACCCTGAATGACCAAAGTGAGGCCGTTGCCACAATCACCGTCCTCCGCAGTGGGGTAAGTGATAATGCTGTGGGAGCAACCATCACCCTTTCCCCAGATATCCCAACCCCTCCCGACAATCTTAATTCCCAGCTAATTCAGGTAAACTTTGCCCCGGGAGTCACCGCACAAACTGTCACCATTCCCCTCGTCAATGAACTGATTGCCGCAGGCGTCGAAACCCTTAATTTGACCCTCACCACCCCCACTGGAGGCGCAACCCTAGGCACTGCCAGTACCGCCACCTTCGCCCTAATCGATGATCAAGTCAATGGGGTGACCCTCCAGTTTACTCAAACCAATTTCAGTGAATTGGAGGATGGTACTCTCATTGTTCCTGTCACTGTGACTCGCACAGGCGCAATCAATCGTCCCGTTACCTTAACCCTCGCCCTAGAAGAAGAGACCGCAACTGCACCGTTTGATTTCGATAATACCCCGATTTCCGTCACCTTTGCCTCGGGAGAAACCACTCAAACCCTTTCAATTCCTATTGTCAACGACAACAGTATAGAACCCGCTGAAACTTTTTCTCTCACTTTAGTTGACCCCCCCACAGGCGCAACCCTCGGAACCCCGAATACTGCTACATTTACCATCGTTGATAATGATGCTGCCTTGCAGTTTATTCGCCCCGATTTTAGTGCAGTCGAGGACGGTACTCCCATCCAACCCATCCAAGTTCAGCGCATCGGGTTTACAAACATCCCCACCGGGGTCACCATTGGATTAAGTGATGGCACCGCCACGGCCCCCTTGGATTACGACCCCACCCCAATTGCCGTAGAGTTTGCACCCGGAGAAACCCTGCAAACTGTCGAAATTCCTATTGTGGATGATGAGATTATAGAACCGGATGAAACGATTAATCTCGCCTTACTTAATTCCACGGGTGAGGCAACCCTGACTGAACCGAGTACGGCAGTGTTTACGATTGTTGATAATGATGTGCTGTTGCAGTTTAGTGAGGCGAACTTTGTTGTCAATGAAAATGGAACAGCGATCGCCCCGGTAACTGTCACCCGGTCAGGCCGACTGAATCAAGCCTTTTCCGCCGCGATCGCCCTCACAAATGGTCCCGCAACCGCTCCCTTTGATTACGATAATACCCCAATTCTCGTCAATTTCGCCCCGGGAGAAACAGTCCAAACCGTTGCCGTTCCCATTATTGATGACACCGAAAGCGAACCCACGGAAACAGTTCAATTAACCCTCACCAATCCCAGCGAAGGTGCGCGAATTGGCCCACAAAATGCAGCAACTTTGGCAATTTTAGACAATGATATCCGCCTAGAATTTAGTGCTCCTACCTTCATCATCGAAGAAGATGGGACAGAAATTCTCGCCATCACCGTCACCCGCGCCGGAGCACTCCATCTCCCTGCCGGTGCAACCCTGGTTTTAGCCGATGGGACGGCCACTGCACCCTTTGATTACGATAATACCCCGATTCCGGTCACCTTTGCCCCGGGAGAAACCATTCAAACTGTCACCATTGCGATCGCCAATGATCCGATCGCAGAAGTTGCCGAAACCCTCAACCTTGCCCTAGTCAATCCCACCCCAGGGGTAGAAATTGGCGCACAAAGTGGTGCCACCCTCGTCATTCCCCGTAGCGATCTGCCGGTTTTACTCAACTTTGAAGGAGTGATAAATTTAGACCCAGTGAGTGGATTTTATGGCGATCGGGGGATATCTTTTTCCCCCAACGCCTTGGGAATTATGAGTACCGATGCCTTAGATGCCTTGGGATTTCCCGATGAATTCGGCGGCAATTTTGCCCCTCCCCCCAGCGGCACAACTGCCCTCACCTATGGAGAAAACGGGGCGATCGTCATGAATGTAGAAGGTGGATTTGACAATCAACTCTCCTTCTTCTATGCCTCCCCCTTTGCCAATCACCAGGTCACTCTTTATGATGGATTAGGCGCATCCGGCAACATCTTGGCATCCATCCCGCTATCCACCACTACAGCAGGTTCCTTACCCAATGTTTATGGAGAATTTGAGCAAGTCACCCTCCCCTTCAATGGAGTCGCCCGTTCCGTCAGTTTCGGCAGTGTTCCCAACAAGCTTATCCTAGATGATATCCTACTCGGATAATCTTCCTCATGTTTGTAGTAACGACTGAAGTCGTTACTATGAACTGGGGAAACGACTTAAGTCGTTACTACGAACTTGGGAAACCGGCGATCGCGCGCACAAAGTTCGAGAAACTCGTTACAATCAAGACCACTGACCATTAAACGTTCGATAAGGAGTGCTAGATGGTGCGAACTTTACTCGTATATCCCCTGTTTCCTCCCACATTCTGGTCTTATAACAAGATTTTAGAATTAGTCGATCGCAAAGTCTTGTTACCCCCCTTGGGATTAATCACCGTCGCTGCAATTTTACCCCAAACTTGGGACTTTAAACTGGTAGACCGCAATATTCGCCCCGTTACAGAGGACGAGTGGGATTGGGCAGAATTGGTGATTTTCTCGGCGATGATTGTGCAAAAACAAGATTTGCTCGACCAAATTCGCGAGGCAAAACGGCGCGGTAAATCTGTCGCTGTGGGTGGACCTTATCCCACATCAGTTCCCCATGAAGTCGCGGTGGCAAACCCCGATTTTATGATTTTAGATGAAGGAGAAATCACCCTGCCGATGTTTATCGATGCCTTGGAAAATGGCGAAACTCAGGGGGTTTTTCGGACTCTGGAAAAACCTGATGTCAGCGAAACTCCGGTTCCCCGTTATGACTTACTCGAATTAGATGCTTATGATTCAATGTCGGTGCAATTCTCTCGGGGTTGTCCATTCCAGTGTGAATTTTGTGATATTATCGTCCTCTATGGTCGCAAACCCCGGACCAAAACACCAGAACAACTGTTAGCTGAATTAGATTTTCTCTATGAGTTGGGATGGCGGCGCAGTGTCTTTATGGTGGATGACAATTTTATCGGAAATAAACGAAATGTCCGGCTATTGTTGCAAGCGTTGAAAGTTTGGCAAGCGGAACATCAGTATCCCTTCCGATTTAATACCGAGGCATCCATTGATTTAGCTGCCGATATCGAGTTGATGGATTTGATGGTAGAGTGTAATTTTGATGCGGTCTTTTTAGGGATTGAAACTCCCGATGAAGAGAGTTTATCGATGACCAAAAAATTCCAAAATACCCGGACTTCTTTAACTGAATCCGTGGATAAAATCATTCATGCGGGTTTACGTCCGATGGCGGGATTTATTATTGGCTTTGATGGGGAGAAAAAAGACGCCAGTTCCCGGATTGTTAAGTTTGTGGAAGAGGCAGCGATTCCTACGGCGATGTTTGGAATGCTGCAAGCATTGCCGAATACTGCCCTCTGGCATCGTCTGGAAAAAGAGGAACGCTTGCGGGAAAATAGCCGCCAAGACATCAATCAAAGCACGTTAATGAACTTTGTCCCCACTCGTCCGATTACGGATATTGCCCAAGAATATATTGAGGCATTTTGGCAACTCTATGATCCAGAAGTTTTTCTCGATCGCACCTATCGCTGCTTTCTCAAATTAGGTGCACCCAAATGTAAACCACCGGCTAAATTGCCCAGTTGGGTTGATTTACGGGCGTTAGGAATTATCATCTGGCGACAAGGGATTAAACGGAAAACGCGCTGGAAATTCTGGCATCATTTGTTCAGTGTTATGAGGCAAAATCCTGGGGTTTGGGAAACCTATCTAACGGTTTGCGCTCATAACGAACATTTTCTGGAATATCGTCAAATTGTCCGGGATGAAATTGAAGCTCAATTAATCGAATTTCAACGTCAGGAGGCGTTGTCTCCTGTCCCTGTAACTTCTGAGGTCGCTTAATTCAATCGGGGCGATTGTTCATGGGTTATAGAAACCGATTTCCGTAACGGACTCCTGTTTTCAAAATATTCAGTTGCCAATCAGCAACTTGCCGATTCAGAATAAAGGGTATTTCTCGGGAGAAATAGGCAGAAATTATGAGTTTTAGGGCTGATAATTGGTAATTTTGAAACGTTTCTTAACAATTCAGCTCAAAACGGGTTAGAATAAATTCCGTTTATCGGCTGTTTTTTCATCTTCTGTCTCCCGGGAGTTTTTTTATAAAGCGGCAGAGAGTTCTCACCGTTTCCAGACCCCTGGGGTTCAATTCGTTAGCTGATGAGGAGGACCGCATCGGGGGAAGGAATGGACTGAATAACGAGAGTCTCCTGGGGACAAGACTTTCAGACTTTTAAAGGCTGAAAGGGACGGGTTAAAGGTGAAAGGCCGGTTTGAAAATCAGGTAAAAGCGGAAATTTCGTGCAAGCAAACACAGTTTTTAAGCAGACGACTGGGACAGTTTCACAGACAGAAACCCAAGAGTTACCTTTTACTCTTCAGGATGTGAAGGCGGCAATTCCTGCCGAGTGTTTTGAGCCCTCGATACCCAAGTCACTGAGTTACTTTTTTCTGGATATTGGGATTATTGCGGGACTGTATGCGATCGCATACAATCTGGATTCCTGGTTCTTTTTCCCCATTTTCTGGGTGATGCAAGGGACAATGTTTTGGGCATTATTTGTAGTGGGTCATGACTGCGGTCATGGCTCTTTTTCTAAGCTCAAATGGTTGAATAACCTGATTGGACATTTGTCTCATATTCCGATTTTGGTTCCTTATCACGGTTGGCGGATCAGTCACCGGACCCATCATGGGAATACGGGAAATTTGGACACAGACGAAAGCTGGTATCCGGTATCCGAGGAGAAATACAATCGGATGCCTTGGTATGAAAAGCTATTCCGCTTTTATTTACCCTTGTTGGCGTATCCGCTTTATCTGGTCAAGCGATCGCCCGATCGCGCCGGTTCCCATTTTCTCCCTAGCAGTCCCCTGTTCCGTCCCTCGGAAAAATGGGATATTGTGACCAGTTCAGTCCTGTGGGTGATGATGGTGGGATTTCTCGGCGTACTCACCTATCAATTTGGGTGGGTCTTTCTGGTGAAATATTACCTCATGCCTTACATCCTTTTCGTGATGTGGTTGGACTTAGTGACCTTCTTGCATCATACCGAAGATGATATTCCCTGGTATCGAGGAGAGGATTGGTATTTTCTCAAAGGTGCGCTTTCCACCATCGATCGCGACTATGGATTTATCAATCCCATCCATCATAACATTGGCACTCATGTGGCGCATCATATTTTCTTAAATATGCCCCACTATCATTTAAAGACAGCAACCGAGGCGATTAAACCCCTGTTAGGTGATTATTATCGTTCCTCCAACGAACCGATTTTAAAGAGTTTCATTCGCTCTTATCTGTCCTGTCATTTTGTGCCAAATACAGGGTCTAAGGTGTACTATCAATCGGGCTGGAAGCCGAACTCTAAATAACTCGAAATAGTCCCTATCCCTTGAGGATAGGAAAATTGGTCAATAGCCCGCCTCTGTGGGCTATTTTTTTTGCCTGCCCAAATTTATGTCAAAACCCGCAGCCTTTAGGATTCTGTTGGCTAATCAGATGGGGGTGTTACCCCCAACCAACAGGCGACTAGAATCAGGAAGAGTGGAGACAGGATATTGAGCTTTAAGAACAGCAAAAGCGCTGGGAGGAC
>NZ_JAFLQW010000431.1 GCF_017313335.1 Phormidium pseudopriestleyi FRX01
GTTAACTGCGTGTAGTAAAAGTTTTGATGTACATCCGAAATATTTGAAAACCATTAACAAGGCTGACGGCTATGAGTATCAATTCAAATAATGATTCGCTGTCGCTCAGTTTATTTGCTGGCGGCAATTCCCCAGACGCTGTACCTTTCAGGTACAGCGTCTGGGGAATTGCCGCATTTAAGGTGGTTAAGGGGATTCCAAAAAATAAATTATCCAAATTTAGGAATTAAAGACCTATCTTCAGCCTGCGTAGGCAGGCTTCGTCCGTGTAGCCCCACCGTTAACGGGTGTGGGTTTTGAGTATTTTATTTTTTGGAGTTCCCTAATTCCAACTGCAAGTTTCCGCTGCGATCGCTAAACTGAGCATACAAATCCAGATAACTCGCCCCCTCGAACCGGGCGATCGCCGCCAATTGTTGATTAATCCACTCAATTTGCCGATTGGGAATCTGCGCTAATCGCGTGGGCAAAATTGATTGTAGGACCACCTGAGCACCGGGATACTCTTGACCCAGGCGACGCAGAATCTGGCGATGATTCTCCAAAATTTCATCCACCCCCATCCCCTGGCGTAAATCATTAATCCCCGCCAAAATGTGACATCTCCAGACACTGACCGCCCAAGCGGATCGCGTGCTGGCTTACTTGAATCACTTCAGAGATTTTCTGGTTGTTCCCTTGCGGGATTTCGGCACTTGGCTAGACTTTTCAGCCCCTGCTAGATCGCCTGCACAGACAGTTTCCTTTCCCGACCATCCATCGGTACTAATGAGGGCAATCCCTCGGTTACGAATTACTAAGCCTGAAGCAACATCTCGGTCAATGGTAAACCCACATTCAAGACAATGAGGAACTCTTACTTTCAGGGTTTTTTTAACGATCGCACCACATTCAGGACATTCTTGACTTGTCCCTCGGCTATTGACTACGGCAAAGAATTTCCCTAACTTCCAGCAAACATACTTGACGATCGAACGAAATTGTCCAAATCCACCATCAAGCATCTGTTTGCCAAGCATCCCCTTCGCCATGATCCGAAAGTCTAAATCTTCCCTGAATATCATGTCAGCAGACTCACACAGAACATATTCGCTTGTTTAAAATGAAAATATGAGCGGGTATTGTCAATGTTTTCTGGAGACCCTCATCTATGGTAAGACGAATGATGACTTCAAGGTCATATTTCGTTAAAACTCCCTTTTTAGGCTTTATGCCTGCACAGGAAATACACTTCAAAATTCAAACTAGCTGGCAGGCCAGTAATTGGACTTCCCCATATTTTTTCTATTTTCAGCTTTTGGCCGATCTTCTTCTGGAAATCGCGAAAATCAAAGCCCATATGAGGAGAGTAATAAGAAAATTTATCCTCTATTTTACTAACGGGACGATCTTTAGGTGGATTTCCCAGAGTTGCAGAAATCAAGTTAACCCAATTAGCATCATAAGCTCCATACCTGCGGGTCATTCTAAATAAACCTTTAATCAGTGCTGGAATATAAATCTCATTGGGGACCCCAATACAAGCATATCCGCCAGGGGTAAGAAGTGTTGAAATATCATCTATTGCCTTTTCAGTTTCTTTTTCAGGCAAGTGTTCAAACACTTCCAAGCAAAATATTACATCAAAATAGGAATGGGGTAACTCAGATACATCAGCAATAATTTTTACACCGGGCAAATTTTCTAAATTATATTTTGCCTCTTCCCTCATTTTTTCTACAGGCTCGTAACACCATATTTCAGCCTTGGAAAATTTATCAACTAAGAGTTTACATAGTTCGCCATCCCCCCCCCCAATCGATAATTTTACACTCAAAATTTTCAAGAATTTGGTTTTCTTGAAATTCTAATAAACTGTGTTTTAATCTATTTCTTTGTAGCCAGCTTTTAATAAAATTTTTATCATTTACGGTGATACTTGAATAAGAACACATAGAGCTATTTTCTCCTTTGGGTATAGTTATAAGCCACTCTGCACGTTTCCATCCACCCAGACAGTTTTGCCTTCTTCGGTGGTATCTGGATATATGCGATAGCGGTAAGTCATGGTTAGCATAGGGTTATTATAAGATGATTTACTTACGATAAGTATTCCAGTAAATATCTATTTAGTAGGTATTGAGCCTACTCAATATACGCGGCTTTCATACAGTCGCTCATCTGGGTACAGATAGAGCGCTGGTCTTCCCGCAGGCTCAGATAAAAATCAGGTCGCAAAACTGGCAATTGATCACCCCTTGCATGAACCCAATCAAAAAGGCGGTATCCAAGATAACCGCCTTCATCAAAACTACTCGTTTTTAAGCTTTCGCCATTGGGTTTGCATTCAGAAATGAGAAAGATGAAAACAGGATTTTATTGCTGTTGCTGATAGTATTGCAGAACCTCTTGGGTATAGCCAGAAATTCTTTCGCTGTTATACTGCTCAGGATCTCCAGCCATCCACCAAGCCGCCGCCCGACGCACCGCCAAGGATTCATCACTGCCACTGGCTTCATACTCCTCCTGGAGGACATCGCTCATCACACAGGCTAAAACTTCTCTAGCTTGGGCTTCATTCGCTTCAAATTCTGCCGGAGTCAGTTCCTGTTGAATACAAAGTCTCGACCACCGGGGAATATTATCCGGTTTAATTTGCCAATCGCTATAGAGTCCGTCATCTTCCATGCCCGTATCCGGTGCAGCTAGTCGCAATGCCTCCACGAGAGAGTCAACTTTGGCATCAGTAATTTGCGCCGTCACCGGCATGGCAAATAGGAGAGAACTGGTCAAGAATCCGCCTAGAATTAGGCTAAATTTTCGAGTTATTTTGGATTTTTTCAAAACATTTATGGATGTAAACATGGGCAATCGGTTTAATGAGGATGTTGAGGTTCGCCGGGGTAATTTTTCTGGGGCTTAAATCCAGAATTGGTTAAAGCTCTTAACAGGTATAAGCGAACAATTCCTTTAAATGAATCAGCCCAAAGATAGAGAATTAAAAATTTATTCTCTGAAAAAATAAATTATTTTTTTTTAGGGATGGCGATCGCCTCGGAGTTGATGGCAAATTCTCTTCGCGATTCCTACTCTCAAGACAGGAATTAGAACAGTCTGAAACCGTCATCTATCGGGGAAGTTTTGGGCGATCGCCTTGACCCTCGGGGGCGACTCTCCGCAACGGGTGCATCCGATGTTTGGACAGTCTGCCCTCATCCCCTTACAAGAGTAGGTTTTTTACGTTTATGGTGATTCGCCTTACGAACGGTCCCCGGACCTTGGCAAGGGGAGGGTTAGGGTGGGGTCCTCCATAGTGATTTGCCTTACGAACGGTCCCCGGACCTTGGCAAGGGGAGGGTTAGGGTGGGGTCCTCTTGACGTGCGATCGCACGTCACAATCGGTGGGTGGAGTGTCGGAGTGACGTGCGATCGCACTTGCGCGTAGAAAGAGGTTGGCACCCGCCTCCATACAGGCGCGATCGCTTCCTTTGAGTGCGTAACGTGGCGATCGCTACGTCAAGAGGACCCCACCCTAACCCTCCCCTTGCCAAGGTCCGGGGACCGTTCGTAAGGCGAATCACCATAAACGTAAAAAACCTACTCTTGTAAGGCCCTCATCCCTCGGAGCCCCATTCTCCCTTTTTGGGAGAAGCCCTCACCCTCAGTCCCTCTCCCCCTTTGGGAGAGGGATTTAGGGTGAGGGCGGCTTTCATTGGGATGCTCCCTCCTGCAAAATCCGTGGATTCAGCCACCAAATCAAGCTGTTATACCTTAAGTGGTGTACTCAGCATTGATCTTCACATAATCATAACTGAGGTCACATCCCCAGGCTGTTCCGGTTCCCGAACCCTGTCCAATCTGAACCTGGATGAGCACCGTATCTTCTTTCAAATAAGCACCTGCCGCAGCTTGTTTCAAATACGCACTAGCGGCAGGGCGATCGAAGGCTAAGGGTTGACCGTTTTCCATCAACAAAAACTCACCGAGTTGAATCCGCAGGTTATCTTGATTGAAGGAGACCCCCGCACGTCCAGCGGCGGCAGCAATTCGCCCCCAGTTCGGGTCCCGACCAAAGACGGCGGATTTCACTAAGCTCGATCCGACAATGGTTTTGGCCACCCGACGCGCTGCGGCGTCATCCGGTGCACCTGTGACTTGGACTTCGATCAAGCAGGTTGCGCCTTCTCCATCCCGGGCGATCGCCTTCGCCAGATGTTGACAGACAGCCGTCAATCCCGCCTCTAATTTTTCCGCCTCCGGACCCATTTCTGTAATCGCTGGAGTGCGAGATTGTCCATTGGCTAAAGCAATCAGGGTATCGTTCGTGCTGGTATCGCCATCCACCGTAATCTGATTAAAACTCCGGTCTGTAGCCCGTTTGAGCATATCGTGCCACAGATGGGAAGAGACGGTGGCATCGCAGGTAACAAACGCCAGCAGGGTTGCCATGTTCGGATGAATCATTCCCGAACCCTTGCAAATCCCCCCGATACGCACCGGACGGCCCTCAAAGGTGGTTTCTAAGGCAATGGTTTTGGGGACTAAATCCGTGGTGCATATCGCTTTGGCTGCGGCATCATTGCCCTCTGGGGAGGAAGCCGCCACAACAGCGGGAATCCCAGCCCGCAAGGCATCCATCCGAATCCGTTGACCGATTACCCCGGTGGAGGCAATGAGTACGGAATTGGGGGAAATCGAGAGTTCTCGGGCTAACAAATCCGCACTTTCGAGGGTATCCGCCAACCCCTGCTCCCCGGTGGCGGCGTTGGCTTGTCCTGCGTTACATAAGATAGCGCGGGCGCTGGCTTTTTCCTCAAGGCGTTGGCGACAGTAGTCTACACAGGCGGCACGAACAACGGAGGTTGTGAAAACCCCAGCGGCGATCGCCTCTACATCAGACCAAATCAATGCCAAATCCGGTGCTCCTGACGGTTTTAACCCAGCGGCAATCCCCGCTGCCCGATATCCTTTTGGAGCCGTCACCCCTCCGGTTATTTCTTGCCAGTCTGCCATAGTTGTTTCCTTGAAAAGTGGCCTATTTGAGAGGGGATTATACCAAGATGCGGATCTTTGAAGGGTCTGGGTTTGACAACATTGACCAATGACCAA
>NZ_JAFLQW010000162.1 GCF_017313335.1 Phormidium pseudopriestleyi FRX01
AGAAAATATCTCGGAAGTGGCCGATCGCCTGACTCGATTTTTGTTGGCATACGCGGAAAAACTGGATCTCTGTGAACCCTGGTTAGAATTGGAGGCGCTTTTAGAAGGGTTGATGGACCAGAGGGGCGATCGCCCCTCTGGAGAATCCGCCGATCCCCAGTCCCTCCCAACTGCCAATGACCGCGTGGGAGTCTTTTCCGCCTTGCTTTTACTATCGGCCCAGTCTAAGGTGGAACTGTCCCAAGAACAATTTTACGGAGAGTTGAAAATCCGGGCGATCGTTGATTCAGTCCCTCTAGAGAGCCCATCCACTCTCAACGAAGCAATCGTTTAACCGCATACTGTACCCCCCACCGGACAAACCCCGAACCAGAAGCACCTTACCACCCACTGACTCGGCAATGGAACCCATGAAGCGCCGCAGGACTGGGAATTACCGGGCGATCGCTCAACCCCTCACCGGAAATCTCATTCCCAGGGGTGGACCTTCCGACGAAGACAGCTAAAAGATAACAATTTTTTGCAATTTCAAAACATTAATTCGTTAAAATTGATAAGCTCAAGGATAAGAGAAAAATTTCTATGAAAGCCATGATTCTGGCAGCGGGTAAGGGTACCCGAGTCCGTCCGATTACATACACCACCCCCAAACCGATGATTCCCATCCTGCAAAAACCAGTGATGGAGTTTTTAGTAGAATTGCTTCGCCAGCATGGTTTTAACCAAATCATGGTCAACGTTAGCCACCTCGCCAACGAAATCGAAAACTATTTCCGGGATGGACAAAGATTTGGCGTGGAAATTGGCTATTCCTTTGAAGGTCGGATTGTTGATGGCGAACTTGTCGGCGAGGCCATCGGAAGTGCGGGCGGCATGAAGCGCATCCAAGACTTTAACCCCTTTTTCGATGATACCTTTGTCGTGCTTTGTGGAGATGCTTTAATCGATTTGGACTTAACCGAAGCAGTCAAGTGGCACAAAGAAAAAGGCTCGATCGCCACGATTGTGATGAAATCTGTCCCCCGGGAAGAAGTCTCCAGTTATGGCGTAATTGTCACGGACGAAACGGGCCGCGTCAAGCAATTCCAAGAAAAACCGTCCGTAGAAGAAGCCATCAGCACTAACATTAACACGGGTATTTATATTTTTGAGCCGGAAGTGTTTAACTACATCCCCTCGGGCCAAGAATATGATATCGGCGGTGAACTCTTCCCCCAACTGGTCGAAATGGGTGCTCCGTTTTACGGCATCGCGATGGATTTTCAATGGGTGGATATTGGCAAAGTGCCGGACTATTGGCGAGCAATTCGCGGGGTGTTAACCGGAGAGATCCAAAATGTCTCGATTCCTGGCAAGGAGATCATTCCTGGGGTTTACACCGGCTTAAATGTCTCGGTTAACCTGGATAAGGTGGATATTAAAGGGCCTGTTTACATTGGGGCCATGACACAAATTGAAGATGGGGCCAAAATTATTGGACCTTCAATGATCGGGCCCAGTTGCCGAATTTGCAGTGGTGCAACGGTGGAAAATAGTGTAATTTTTGAATATTCTCGCTTAGGTCCAGGGGTGCGCTTAGTTGACAAACTGGTGTTTGGGCGCTACTGCGTGGATAAAACAGGTGCCTCCATTGATGTCCAAGCAGCGGCCCTGGATTGGTTGATTACGGACACTCGTCAGGCGATTCCCGTGAATACCCCCGAGGAAGGCAGGGCGATCGCCGAACTCCTCGAAAGCGAAGGTCGCCCTTAGCATCGGTGTAGTCCTCCCTGAAACCGGGTTCCTTAAAAACGACTCCGATTCTCATCCATCCCTGGGGGGAAAACACCCGGTTTCTGTTCCCTTACCCCCTTTATTTTATGTACGGACCTGCTAGGGATTGATGTTTCTCCGAGTCATCC
The DNA here is from genome assembly GCF_017313335.1 of Phormidium pseudopriestleyi FRX01. Lineage (GTDB taxonomy): Bacteria > Cyanobacteriota > Cyanobacteriia > Cyanobacteriales > Laspinemataceae > Laspinema > Laspinema pseudopriestleyi. Next base: position 1,902 of record NZ_JAFLQW010000162.1, read on the forward strand.
CCCAGTTGGGAATGGCTCGGATCCGTCGGTTCAATCCAGGGTCAAACCTTATGTCGTTAAATAAGTGTACCGACCCAAACATCGCTCATAATTTTGCAGCAATCTTTGAGATTCTTGCAGGGTAATATTCCCTTCTTTTAACGCTTGTTCCGTCTGTTTGCGGATACTTTCAATCATGTCTTCAGCATCATATTGGACATAGCTGAGGACTTCTTTCATAGTATCCCCCTTGACCACGTGTTCGATTTCATAGCCTTTGGGAGTCAGCTTAATATGCACGGTATTGGTATCCCCAAACAAATTATGCAGATTGCCCATAATTTCCTGATAAGCACCGCCGAGAAACATTCCTAAATAGTAGGGTTCATCGGGTTTAAGGCGATGCAATTCCAGAACGTGCTTGACATCGAGTAAGTCAATGAATTGGTCGATTTTACCGTCACTATCACAGGTTAAATCTGCGAGAGTACCGCGTTCAGTGGGGTTTTCATCTAATCGATGAATGGGCATAATGGGAAATAATTGGTTGATCGCCCAACTATCGGGTGCAGATTGGAAAACCGACAAATTAATGTAGTAAATGGAGGCCATAATTTTTTCCAGATCCTCCAAATCATCAGGGACATAATCGACATCCCGAACGATCGCCTGAATTTTCCCACAACAAGCCCAGTAAAGTTGTTCGGCCCTAGCACGTTCTCGCAAGCTCAAATAGCCGAAATTAAATAAGCTAATCGCCTCCTCTTTAAATTGGATGGCATCATGATATGCTTCCTGGTAATTTTCAGATTTAATTGCGTGATAGGTATCTGAAAGATTCCGCAGAATCAGATGTTCTTTTTCCGTGCTGGGTTCTGGGGGTTGAATCGAAACATCACTGGTGCCGAGGACATTGAAAATTAACACTGACTGATGAGAGGCGATCGCCCGTCCACTTTCACTGATCAGAGTCGGCATCGACACCTGACCTTCTTCACAAGCTTCCTTCACTTCCGCCACAATATCATTGGCGTAGTTCTGCATATTGTAGTTTTTGGAAGCGTGGAAATCGGTTTTAGAGCCATCGTAATCGACGCCTAAA
>NZ_JAFLQW010000241.1 GCF_017313335.1 Phormidium pseudopriestleyi FRX01
AGTTCTAGGGCTTTATCCACTTGCTCTTTGAGGGCGACAATGGATTCTTTGCGCCACCCGCCATCAGCAGTAATCACGAGTTTAGCTTGAGCATCGATGAGGCGGTCCTTGATGGATTCAGCGCTGAATCCGCCAAAAATCACCGTATGGGCGGCCCCAATCCGCGCACAGGCCAACATGGCGATTGCTGCTTCAGGAATCATCGGCATATAGATGCCAACCCGATCGCCTTTTTTTACCCCCATCTCTTTGATGACGTTGGCCATTTGGCAGACTTCTCGGTGCAATTGGGCGTAGGTGAGGGTTCGGGAGTCTCCCGGTTCTCCTTCCCAAATTAAGGCCGCCTTATTTTTGCGGGGGGTGGTTAAGTGGCGATCGAGGCAATTGTAGGAAATATTCATCTGACCCCCGACAAACCATTTGGCGTTGGGGGGTTGCCAGTCGAGGACTTTATCCCATTTTTTAAACCAGTGCAGTTCTTTTTCCGCAAGCTGTTCCCAGAACTGTTCGGGATTGGCGGCAGCTTGGTCATAAAGCGCCTGGTACTCTTCTAAACTCTTGATTCGAGCATTTTTAGAAAATTCCGCTGATGGCGGAAACTGCCGTTTTTCGTTAAGAGTCGATTCAATCGTGGATTCGGACATTGTTTTTACAGTCTCTTGTTTGCGCTTATTTATTATTTTTGATCCAGAAGGCCACTTAAAACCTTGAGATTTTTTAAGCGGGGATTCACCCAAAACCGATGACCGCAGAGTGTCAAATCGCCTAAACTAGTTTTTAAAGGAGTAGGGTGGGCATTGCCCACCTTCTGTTCGGTGGCTTCACCACCCTACAATTGCTACAATTGCTATTTTATTTTTTGGAGTTCCCTTAGACAACCGGATTTAGTACGAGAAAGGACCAAGGACCAAGGACTAAGAACCTACAACATCGCCTAAACTAGAGGATGGTAAGCGTTAAGGGGTATTCGTATGACCCTCTATCTCGGCATAGACTTCGGGACTTCCGGGGCTCGTGCAGTGGCGATCGATGACCATGCAGGGATTCAGGCACAGGCGGATTTTCCTCTGGACCGACAAACCCCGGAACTGTGGCAGGAGGGGTTATTTGGGTTACTGGACCAACTCCCTCGGTCTGTACGGCAGTCCATCGGCGCGATCGCCATTGATGGGACATCCTCTACGGTGTTGCTGTGCGATCGCAGTGGCACTCCGGTAGCGGAACCGATTCTCTACAATGATGCCCGGGGGATAACGGTGATGGAGAGGTTACGGGAAATCGCCCCTCCCAATCATCCGGCGATCGGGGCGACTTCCAGTTTGGCGAAGCTGTTATGGTATGCCCGTCATCCCAAATTGTATCCCGATGCCCTGCATCGGGTGGCAACTACGGGTTTATTCTTTCTGCATCAAGCAGATTGGCTGAGTTTCCAACTCCACGGGCAAATGGGCATCAGCGACTATCACAATGCCCTCAAACTGGGGTATGACCCTGAGCATTTATTTTATCCCGAATGGTTGCGACTGGCCTTGCCGCAACTGTTTACTAAGTTCATTCCTTATTTGCCTCATGTAGTCAAACCGGGAACGCCGATCGCCCCGGTAACGGCAGAAATGGGCGATCGCTTTGGATTACCTGCCCATTGCGTAATTTGCGCCGGAACCACGGACAGTATTGCGGCATTTTTGGCATCCGGTGCAAGGGAACCGGGAGAGGCGGTGACTTCCCTGGGTTCAACCCTGGTGCTCAAACTCCTGAGTCGCGATCGCGTGGATGATGCGCGCTATGGAATTTATAGTCATCGTCTCGGCGATTTATGGCTGACGGGGGGTGCATCGAATACCGGAGGGGCAGTCCTGCGTGAGTTTTTCAGCGATCGGCAACTGGCAGAATTCAGTCAAAAAATTGACCCAAACATCGAAAGTCCTCTGAAATATTATCCCCTCCTCAAACCCGGGGAACGGTTTCCTTTAAATAATCCCGAACTCCCCCCACGATTAGAACCCCGTCCTAACTCTGATGTGGAATTTTTGCATGGATTATTAGAAAGCATGGCCCGGATTGAAGCGCGGGGATATGAACTGTTACAAGAATTTGGGGCAACCCGAATTAAGCGGGTTTATACCGCTGGTGGCGGGGCAAAAAACTCCACCTGGACGGCGATTCGCCAGCGTCGGCTGAATGTTCCAGTGATGACGCCAACTCAGACCGAAGCGGCCTATGGTGCCGCATTATTGGCCCGGATGCAGAACCGGGGGTGAGTGAAAGAGTAGGGTGGGCACTGCCCACCGAAAGCAATTGTCAGGTGGGCAGTGCCCACCCTACAATTGCTAAATCACGAGGATTCCGCAATTACCGTGGCAATTCCCAGATATTAATAGTGTTGTCATTTCCTGCTGAAGCTAATCGCCTGCCATCGGGTCCCATTGAGAGCGAAAAGATGGATTTCTCATGTCCGGTGAGGGTTTCCAACAATCTGCCCGTTGCGAAATCCCAGAGTTTCACAGTGCGATCGTCACTAGCAGAGGCAATGGTGCGACCATCTGGGGTAACGGCGATCGCATACACAGGGAAAGAATGACCTTGCAGCGTCTGCAACAATTGACCGCGATTTACATCCCAAATCTTTACCGTACTATCGTAACTGCTCGTCACGAGGTTTCGTCCATCGGGGGTAAAGGCAACCGAACTCACCCAATCATCATGGGCTGGAATTGTCGTGATTAACTCCCCTGTATTCAGGTTCCAGAGTTTTACGTTGTTATCCAGTCCCCCGGATGCCAAGGTTGCGCCATTGGGACTGAAGGCAACGGCATCTACTCCGTCCTCATGGGCGCTCAATGTGCGAATGATTTGCCCGTTCTCAACGTTCCAGAGTTTAACTGTATTATCCCAACTGCCGGTGGCGAGAGTCTGTCCATCGGGACTAAATGCCACGGTTCTCACCCCTTTCGTGTGACCATAAAGGGTATAAATCAACTGTCCTGTTTCCATGTTCCAGAGGTTGGCGGTGTTGTCATCGCTACCACTGGCTAGGAGTTGACCATTTGGAGAGATATCCAAGGCCCTCACGTCATCCAAATGGACGGAAGCTGTATAGTTCAGTTCTCCCGTTTCAGTATTCCAAAATTTGATGGTATCTTCATTGCTGCCACTGACGACGACTGGGGCAGTCGGACTATAGGCAACAGCAAAAATTGGGAAGGCGAGATCGCCAATGGTTCTGAGGAGTCGGGAACTGGGGGTGCGCTGTTGTGCCAGCAATGGGGGGGCGCTGGCTAGAAAATGGAGGGGGAACACTCCAAGGGTCACGATTCCAGCTACAACTAAAGCGCTAAATTTTTTCCAGGAGGAGGGTTTTAAGGTCATATTGGCTTGATTAGAAAATTAAGTGTTCACCTAGGATCTAACACTATTTTAGAGTTTAGATTCACGAATTTTTGAGGAAAAAGTTGACTTAATTCACCGTCCCCTCCTGCCACTTTTGCCACTGTTGTTGTAAATATTTTGTCCATTCCACGGCGATCGCCACTTCGGTAAAGGGAATCTGCACTGAATTTTTGGGGGATGGAAACACAAATTCTAAGGCAATTTTTTGGGCTTTGAGATTTTCCGGCACCGAATCAACGGCCAGGGGTTGTTGATTCACTAGCAACTGTAATGACTGTACCTCTTTTAAGGAAAAGGTTTGTTGATTTACCGGACCTTTGCGCGTCGGTTTCCCCCAAGTCAGGCAGTCGCCCTTTTCTCCCAATACCGCATAAATATCATACTTCGTGCGATCGAACCCCTGCGCCCAAATCCGATAGGCTTCCACTTTTTGATATTCGTTCCATCCCGCCCAAGCAAGTCCTATAAATAGGGCCAGCAAGGGTAACCACATCAGTCCTCTTTCCATGAATTTAATCTCTGCGATCGCAATTAGGGTCTGTTGTTTGAGTCACGCTTCCACGGTTCAAAATCCAGGCGGTTTCCAGACGCTTTCTCTGATTTTTAGTTCCTGGAATTAATTTAATTTTTCCATCGGGGCCGTTTGCGGGTCGATAATTTTTTGACCCCCTCGGATAAATTTAATCGCTAAGGACATCTTAGTTGCCGACCCAAAAACGTGAGAAACTTCCCCGGGACCAAAGGTATCATGAACCACCATATCTCCCACGCGCCAGTCCACCATTGCTGCCGCCCCTTTTGGCGTTTTGGCGGTCCCGGAACTGCGGCGCGATCGCTCTTTTGGCACCGAATTTCCTTGCAGTAAATCCCGGGGTAATTCGGCTAAAAATCGTGAGGGTTGAGCGCGTTCATACGACCCCCACAAGCGCCGTTCTAAGGCATGAGTTAAAAATAGTCGTTCCTGGGCGCGAGTAATCCCTACATAGCAAAGTCGCCGTTCTTCTTCCAGTGTACGCGGGTCATTAATACTGCGAAAATTGGGAAATAATCCCTCTTCCATTCCCACTAAAAATACCACGGGAAATTCCAATCCTTTCGCCGAATGAATGGTTAACAAAGATACCGCCTGTTCCCCTTCTTCTAAATTATCTAACTCCGAAGCAAGGGAGGCATTAGAAAGAAATCCCGTTAAGGAATTGTCTTCATTTTCCTCGGCAAATTGCATTGTGGCGCTATACAACTGTTCAATGTTCGCCATTCGGTTTAACGCTTCATCGGTGTTTTCCAGTTTCAGGGATTCCATATAACCGGATTCTTCCATCATCCCTTTGAGAATTTCGATCGCCGGTAATGTTTCCACTTGCCCCTGCCATCGGGACATCAATTGAGAGAATTCTAGCACTTGTTTGACCGATCGCCCTGCCAGGGTTTTCACCGAAGTCTCATCACTGAGAATTTCCCACAGGGGTATGCCCAACTGTTGCGCTGCCTCATCGAGGCGTTCTAAAGTAGTTTTCCCGATACTGCGTTTTGGCGTATTAATAATCCGGCGCAAACTAATCGAATCCGACGGGTTGGCAACTGCGCGTAAATAGGCGACGGCATCCTTGACTTCTTTGCGATCGTAAAACTTCAAACCCCCCACCACCCGATAGGGGATATTCATTTTAACTAACACATCCTCAAACGATCGCGATTGAGCATTAGTCCGATACAAAATCGCAAACGAACCCCAATCCAACTCCGGATGCTGATTTTGCAACATCCGAATTTGATTCACCACATATTGTGCTTCATCTAAATCATTTTCCGTCCGATAACATATAATCGGTTCCCCTTCCCCCCGAGTCGGAAGCAACACCTTCTCAATGCGTTCCGTATTATTCTCAATCAGTTTATTGGCAACTTCCAGGATATTTTCCCGGGACCGATAGTTCTCCTCCAATTTCACCAAACTTTGGGTTTCGTCATCCTCTAAACCATCCCCAAAATCTTCCTGAAACTCCAACAAAATGGTATAATCCGCCATGCGAAACGAGTAAATCGATTGGTCTACATCACCCACCACAAAAACCGAACGATTGTCCCATTTCTTAAATGACTTCGCCGCTTCCCCATTCGTCACCAACATCCGAATAAAATCATATTGGGTGCGGTTGGTATCCTGATATTCATCCACCAAAATATGATGAAACTTGCGATGCCAATAATCCAAAACTTGAGCATCCTGCCGGAACAGTTCCACCGGAACGCGAATCAAATCATCAAAATCCAGGGCATTATTCGCCGCCAAAGTATCTTGATACCGACTATAAACCTCCGCTACCTTGCGATTGCGATAATTTGTCGGGTCATTCGCCTCTAAATCCCTGGCAGACCAACCCTTATTTTTTGCCCCACTAATTTCATACCGGATTTTGCGAGGCTCAAATTTTTTGCTATCCAAATTCATCTGTTTGATGACAATATCCTTGATAGCCGTTTGAGCATCGGACTCATCTAAGATAGAAAATTTGCGGTTCCATTGACGACCATTTTCATCTTTAAACTTTTCAATATCGTAGCGCAAAATTCGGGAACAGAGGGAATGGAACGTGCCAATCCACAGGGGTTTAATGCTATTTCTCCACACCTGCGATCGCACCTGAGTCTGTTCCGCTGGTTCTAAGGCAGAAAACGGTTTATCATACTTTTGTTCTGCCACAGTATCCGCAAAAATCTTCTCAATCCGTTCCTTCATTTCCCGGGCCGCTTTATTCGTAAAAGTCACCGCCAGGATATCTTCAGGATGGACTTGATGAGTGCGAATTAAATTAGCAATTCGATAAGTCAGCGCCCGAGTTTTGCCTGAACCCGCCCCAGCAACGACTAACAAGGGGCCACAGAAATGTTCCGCAGCGCGACGTTGGTTCGGGTTCAGATGGGCCAGAAAGTCAAGGGTTGAGGTCATGGTTGAACGAAGCAAAAGCGGTAAGGGCTGAGTCTAGGTTAGATCTGCTCTTCAATTTTACCAAATTTGGGTATTTTTGGAATCTGACTCATTTCGCCACCGCATTTACTCATTTTCCTCAAAAATAGGCGGCCAAAGTTCAGAAACCAACAGTTCCCAACCCGGTAACAGTTCGGGAATCGTTAAGGTTTCATCCCCTCGAAGTTGCAGCGGTTCCCCCGTGGGACGATAAACCGTAACCGTTTCTTCGTCGGGGTCAATTAAAATCCCCACTTGTGCGCCTTGTTCCAGGTATTGTTGGAGTTTCTGCTGGATGGGAGGAATGCGATCGCTTTGTGATTTAATTTCCACCACTAAATCCGGAACCAGTTCAGCAAAATACCGAATACTGCGCCGCAACCGTTCTGCTTTCACAAAAGAAACATCCGGTGCCTTCAAATTACTATTCGGTAAAATAAACCCACCAGCAGAGTCAAAAACTCGACCCAACCGACGCGGATTAATCCAAACATAAAGCGCCGCAATTAACCGAACCCCAACCTCACTGGATACAATATCTGAAGGTCCCCTGATTGAGATTTGGCCGTTTTCTAATTCTAATTGATAGTCTAACCCAGTTTGACTGATAACCCATTGAAGTAATTCTAGGTCTTTGATGGTTACATTGGACATAATTTTTCCAATTTAGTATAGGGATTCTGTTATTTTAGCACAATTGGGCTTAGGTGTTAGTTAGCAATTAAAAAAAAGGGGGAGAAATTATGAAGACTATAAACCAAAAATCGCCATTCAAATTATCAAGTCTATTAGACGCCTGTGTTTAATTAAAATCTTTTTTTCGACTATTGCGCTGGGCAGTCTCTTCAAAATCACGAAATAAATTTATTGTTCTATAACCGCAGGGATTTTGATAGTTTACGCATTATTACTGAGGGCCAAAGATGAAACTTTATTTCTTAATAATTCTTAAAGATTAACCCAGACATCTATTCACTCATATCAAGTACAATAATAAATTAATCTTTAAAACCGCGCATCCATGAGCCATCGTCTTATAGCCGCGATCGCCTTCCTCTCCTTAGCTTGTGTGGGGTGTGATTCTAACCCCTTGGCAAAACAACTCCCCGGAAGCTCACCCGCAGCCACTCAATCCCCAACTGTGACCCAAAGTTATGATTTACAACTGAATCAAAGCGAAATCGTGGTACGCTTGACAGAAGTTGCCTTGGCTGAGGATAGCACAACCCTAACCTTATCCATTACCAATGGTCGCCGAGAGGTCATCGAAATTGATACAGAAAAAAACCCTATCGTTATCTCTGATGACAAATATAATAAATATAATCTAGCTATTCCTCCGGATAATCCACTGATTCAAATCCCCTCGGGTACGACTCTGAATGGCAAATTTGTTTTTATTGGGCGGTTATTACCGGAAGTTAACACTATCCGATTACGAACCCTAATGCAGTGGACCCGGGCTAATTCTTCTTCCCGAGAGGCTACTCTATTTAATATGTACAATATTGAAATTTCTAAGACCCCAGACAATGTCCCTACCAATTAAATCCCTAAATCTAGCGATCGCCTCTAGCTTGCTGTTGACGACTACCGCTTGCAAAAATCAGCAGCAAAACTTACCCAAAGTTACAATCTATGAAATCGTCCCCGTTCCCGTTACCCAATTAGAAACGGTTAACCAGACCACTACCAGCACATGGGCCTTTAAAGCAGTTCACTTAAGCAGTATTGACCCTCAATTTCTGGCTAAACGGAGACCAAACGTAGAAACACAACCCCCGCCCACTCCAGTACAAATAGAAACCCCACCTCTTCAGATTCCATCAACAACAGAAATGCTCCCTCCTGCGACTTCAGTCCAAGTAGAACCGCCACCGGAAGCGACTCTAGTTACTGCGGATGAAGACCCAACCGATTCAACTCGAATTCTGGTAGAAACAGTGGAACCGACGCCAATCGAGGTGGAACAAACCCTCACGGAATTAAATGCTGAAACTACCATTGAAGGGATTAAATTCAATCTCTCAGACAATATTTTATTTGAATTCGATAAATATCACGTCCGGGCGGCAGCAAAACCGACTTTGGAAAAAGTTAATCAAGTATTGACCCATTTTAAGGATGCCCGAATCTTGATTGACGGACATACAGACAGCAAAGGAACCGATGAGTATAATATAGAATTGTCGCAAAAACGAGCAGCGGCAGTTAAATATTATTTCGTCAATAACTTTCAAGCAGAACCCACCCGAATCCAAACCCAAGGGTTAGGAAAAAGTCAACCGATCGCCCCGAATACCAATTCCGATGGTTCTGATAATCCCCAGGGACGAGAAAAAAATCGGCGGGTTGAATTTACCATTCAAACTGAAACTCGGACAGTCGAAATTGCGCCCAATTCTAACCCCTTTGGGGAAGCAGTTAGGAAGGCAACGAGTGCAGCAACTCTCACCCAAACTGCTAAAACTCCCGAACAGTGGTTACAAGTGGCAAATCAATGGCAAGAGGCGATCGCATTCATGCAAGTCGTTCCCCAAGATAGCGCCAATTATGCAACCGCTCAACAAAAGGTGGGAGAATATCAAAATAATTTGAATTATGCTCGACAAAATGCCGGTTTACGTTAAATCCGAGGGGATTTAATCCCCGGTAGGAGGGTTTTAAACAAAAATGAGTTTCCAAAAGTGTAACCGGGCGATCGCACTCATCCAGGAAGTGTCAGACTGTTCTTATCAATGAGTCTAACCGGAACCCCTATCATGATGAATCGATTCATGCCAACCCAACTCAACGTTTTAAGTCCGATCGCCGCCGTTGCCCTCGCCTTGGGACTGTTTAGTATTCCGCCCAATATGGAAGCAGCTTCTGCCCAAGAACAACCCTCTCGTAACTTAACCGTAACTGGACAAGGAATTATTAGTATTCCTACCACTTTAACTCAAGTGAGGTTAGGGGTGGAAGTTCAAGGAAAAACCGCCCAAGAGGTGCAACAAGAGGTAGCAAGGCGATCGCAAGCATTGGTGGAATTGTTGCGATCGCGCAATGTCGAGAAACTCCAAACCACCGGCATTCAACTCAACCCCATTTATCGCAGTAATGCCAACGAAGCGCCTACCATTACCGGGTATTCTGCCTCAAATATCGTCAGCTTTCGTCTCGCCACCGATCGCGCCGGAACTTTGTTAGATGAAGCAGTCAATGCCGGTGCAACCCGCATTGATGGAGTCAGCTTCACCGCCGCCGATGAAGCAATGGAAACCGCCCGTCAGCAAGCGATTCGCGCCGCCACCCAAGATGCCCTCACCCAAGCGGATACCGTCTTATCCGCCCTCAATCTCACTCGCCGAGAAATTGTCAAAATCCAAGTCAATTCCGCCTCACCTTCCCCACAACCCATGTACTCCCGGATGGAAGCTACGGCTGATTTTTCCACCCCAGTCATCGGAGGCGATCGGGAGATTTCTGCTTCTGTCACTTTGGACATTAGCTATTAAACTAAGATAGCACAGCTACCCCCTTTACGAGTTTAAAAGGCTACCAATCCAGTGGAAGGTTAACAGCCCCAAAAATATCCAAAGGAAAAGAATAATTGCAGCAGCTATCCAATTTTTAGGAGTTCCCTGCTGGTTAGCTGCTTCTGCCTGTTCTCGACATTCAGCCATCACCTGGGGGGGAATCATTTTTAGCACAATCCAAATTCCCAGGGGGACCAAAATTAGATCGTCTAAATAACCCAAAATTGGAATGGCATCGGGAATCAAATCAATGGGACTAAAAAGATAGGCGACGACCCCCGCAGCCAGCACTCTAGCATACCAGGGAACTCGGGGGTCTTTACTGGCTAAATAAAGGGCGTAGGTTTCGGTTTTGAGTTTACGGGCGAACTGTTTTAAGGACTGCATGGCTTGAGGGTCAGATGGGTTCTTCGTATTATATCTGCGATCGCCCTCCCAGAAATTCAATCCCTCCTCGATGACAACACCGCCATTCTGAAATAGTATATCGGCACTAAATCCGACTCCGGGTTCCACACCTTCATCCTCACCTCGGGGGATATCCAAGTCGCATCGTTCACCCCAGAGGAAGCGGCAACAGAACCCGAGACATCCTCGCCCAACCGCACCCTCATCCTCCGCGATGGAAGTCGGGCAGATATCGTTACCCAGGGTTTAACTTTCCGGGAAATTGTCAGTCAATTAGAGTTATTCAACTGCCGTCGGGTCGTCCTTTCGGCCTGCGAAACCGGGTTAATCGACTCCAGTCAATTGGTAGAGGACTATATCGGTTTGCCCAGTGCTTTTTTATATGCAGGAACTGTCACAGTCATTAGTAGTTTATGGTCCGTAGATGATTTAGCAACGGCTTTTTTAATGATGCGCTTTTACTGGACTATTGACCTAGAAACTCTCTCAATGCTGGAGGCGTTACAGTCGGCACAAACCTGGTTAAGAACAGTTTCGCGCAAGGATTTAATTCGCTGGTTGCGGGAGGATTTAAAAGCGCCGAAGGAGTTATGGCAAAATTGCGATACCCGATTACGTCGGTCCTATCCAGATTTGCCCTTTTCGGGTCTCCATTCCTGGGGGCATTTTGCCATATTGGGTTGTAAGCGGAGGTCCGTGGGGGGTTTAAACCCTAGCCCTGTCAAGGTTTGTTTGTAGGGGCGCAATGCGAGGGCCTAAAGAGGGTGATCAGACCAAACCCCTACATGAAACAACGATTTTTCGTCATTAAATTTACCACATTGACAGGGCTAGGTTAGCCAACCTTAGCTATCTGTCCTTGGATTCAGGAGTTGCTCAAATTCAGCTATGGAACCCACAGAAATGGTTTGGCGATGTAGCTGTTTTAGAGTCGGAATCTCCTCCAGACGATTCACCGCTTCTACCACGGACTGAGGGACCTCCCCAAACCGGACTTGCAAAAGGTCTAGGATATTCTCCCGTTGATTTCGCAAAGTACCCTGTTCGAGTCCCTGTTCGAGTCCC